>CANIEC010000003.1 GCA_947466085.1 Rhodospirillales bacterium | reverse complement strand
CGACGGGCGCTGCGGCGGCCACGGGCGCTGCCGCCATCACGACCGGTGCGGCCTGCGCCACGGCGGCGGTCGGACGGGCAACACGAATGCGCCGCTCGCCATCGACAAGCTCGATCTCGCCGAGTTTGGTTTCCTCGAGGATCGTCGCCAGCTTGCGGACGAACTCAGTGTCCAGCTCGAACTTTGCCATGGAGAAACGCTCCCGATGTTGGTCAGCGTGCCAGCAGGCGCGCCAGCGCCTGGAGGGCAAGGAGATAGCCTTGAGAGCCGAGACCCGCGATCACCCCGACCGCGGCCGGGCTGATGTAGGAATGATGGCGGAATCTCTCACGCTTGTAGATGTTGGAAAGATGGACCTCGACGGCCGGCAACTCGGCGGCGTTCAGCGCGTCGAGCAGGGCCACAGACGTATGGGTATAGGCCCCGGCATTGATGATTATGCCGGAGTTACCCTCGCGGGCCGCCTGGATACGGTCGACCAGCACGCCCTCGTGGTTGCTCTGGGCGAACTCGACCTCGAGGCCGAGGCGCGCCGCCTCGGCGCGACACGCCGCCTCGACGTCCGCCAGCGTCTCGCGGCCGTAGATCTCTGGCTGACGCTTGCCCAGCATGTTGAGATTGGGCCCGTTGAGCACCAGCACCGGCTTCACCGGTGGGCGTTGGGCGGCCTTAGCCAATCCTGCCTCCCAGAATCACAAGAGGCGGGCGTTATAGCATGGGGAGTCGGGGCCACAAGGCGCCCTCAGGGACGGGTTCTCAACAGCTTGGCATGGGCGAACAGGCGGTCACACAAGCCGTTGAGGGTCTGGCGCTCCTCGGCGGACAGCGCCTCGTAGAGTTCGGCTTCGTATTTCAGGGCCAGGGGCACGATATCCGCGTGCATGGCGCGACCTTTCCGCGTGAGATGCAGGGAGGCTCGCCGCCGGTCGTCGAGATCGGCAGACCGTTCGACCAGACCGCGCTTGATCAGGCCGGCCACGGCTCGGCTGACGGCCACCTTGTCCATGACGATGCGCTGCCCCACCTCGGAGGCGGTGAGGGGCGCGAACCGTCCCAGCGCGGCCATCACGCGCCATTGCGTAACGCTGAGGCCATGAGGTCCGGCATACAAATCGTGCAGTGACTCGCTGACCAGCTGGGCCAGTACGGACAGGCGGTAGGGGAGGAATTTCTCCAGTTCGAGGGCTTGCACTTCGCTCGACATAATAGTTACATTTGAAACTAATCCAGCCGGGAGGTCAAACATGGCAAGTGTCAGCGAAGCCAAGATCCTGGAGATCGACGCAGTGAACCCGATGGGCACGGACGGGTTCGAGTTCGTCGAATACACGGCCCCCGATCCCGCGGCGCTCGGCGCCCTGTTCGAGAGCATGGGCTTCACCAAGGTGGCGAAGCACCGCTCCAAGGACGTCTCGCTCTTCCGCCAGGGCGACGTGAATTTCATCGTCAACGGGGAGAAGGAGAGCTTCGCCCAGGGCTTCGCACGCGTGCACGGACCGAGTGTCTGCGCCATCGCGTTCCGCGTGAAGAATGCCGGTGCTGCCTACAAGCGCGCGCTCTCGCTCGGCGCCTGGGGCGTCGAGGGCAAGGTCGGGCCGATGGAACTCAACATCCCGGCGATCAAGGGTATCGGCGATTCGTTGCTCTATCTCGTGGATCGTTACGGCGAGCGCGGCTCGATCTACGATGTCGACTTCGAGTATCTGCCGGGTGTCGACCGCAATCCCAAGGGCGTCGGCCTGACCTACATCGACCACCTGACCCACAACGTGCATCGCGGCCGGATGGCCGAGTGGGCAGACTTCTACGAACGGCTCTTCAATTTCCGCGAGATCCGCTACTTCGACATCGAGGGTAAGCTGACCGGCCTCAAGTCGAAGGCGATGACCAGCCCCTGCGGCAAGATCCGCATCCCGATCAACGAAAGCTCCGACGACAAGTCGCAGATTCAGGAATACCTTTCCGCCTATCACGGCGAGGGCATCCAGCACATCGCGCTCGGCACCGGCGACATCTACGAGTCGGTCGAGGCACTCAAGCTCAAGGGGGTGCCGTTCCAGGATGTGCCCGACACCTATTACGAACAGGTCGATACACGCCTGCCGGGCCATGGCGAGAACCTCCAGCGGATGTCCGCCGACCGCATCCTGATCGACGGCGCGCCGACCAAGGGTGGCGGTCTGCTGCTGCAGATCTTCACCCAGACGGTGATCGGCCCGATCTTCTTCGAGATCATCCAGCGCCGCGGTAACGAGGGCTTCGGCGAGGGCAATTTCCGCGCCCTGTTCGAATCGATCGAACTCGACCAGATCCGGCGCGGTGTGTTGAAGGCCTAGAAAAACGAAACAAGCGAGATAATCGAAACAACTGAAACGAAGGGACAACGGAGGGAACCATGGCCAAAAACTGGATTCCGCTGCGTCAGGTCGAGGGTACCGCCTCGCGCCAGGCGCATGTCCGGCTGCCGGAGGGCACCTACGAGCGCGAGATCAGCAAGGAGGGCTTCTTCGGCCCCTCCGCGCAGTTCCATCACCGGCACAAGCCGACGGACTGGGTCGAGTTCGAAGGCCCGATCCGGCCGCGCGCGCTCGATCTCAACAAACTGGCGACGGCCCGGACCAATCCCTGGGAAGCCGAGCTCGTCATGGACAACAGCCACATGCAGATGCGCTACTGGCGGCTGGATGAGCCGATGCGGGAGCTGGCCCGCAACAGCGACGGCGATCAGCTGCTGTTCATCCACGAGGGCCACGGCGCGCTCTTCTGCGACTATGGGCATATCGACTATGTCGAGGGCGACTATCTCGTCATCCCGCGCGGGACAATGTGGCGTCTGGAGCCCGTGAAGCCCACCGTGTCGCTGATGATCGAGGCGACCAACGATCATTTCACCCTGCCGGAGAAGGGGTTGGTCGGCCGTCACGCGATCTTCGATCCGGCGATGCTCGACACGCCGCGCATCGACGAGGCCTTCCGCGCCCAGCAGGACGAGCGCACCTGGAAGGTCTCGGTGAAACGGCGCAACACGCTGTCGACCGTGACGTATCCGTTCAATCCGTTGGACGCGATCGGCTGGCATGGCGATCTCAGCGTCGTGCGCATCAACTGGCGCGACCTGCGGCCGCTGATGAGCCATCGCGCGCACCTGCCGCCCTCGGCACACACGACATGGGCCACCGGCCGCTTCGTCGTCTGCACTTTCGTGCCGCGGCCGTTCGAGAGCGACCCGGAGGCGTTGCGGCTGCCGTTCTTCCACAACAACGATGATTTCGAGGAAGTGATCTTCTATCACAAGGGCAGCTTCTTCAGCCGCGACAACATCCATCCCGGCATGATGACGGTGCACCCGACCGGCTTCACCCACGGGCCGCATCCCAAGGCCTTCGATGCCGCGACCAAGGGCGGCAAGACCGAGACCGACGAGGTCGCGGTGATGATCGACACGCGCGATGCGCTCGATGTCGCAGCGATGCCGGCCGGTGTCGAGTTCGAGGGGTACGTGAAGTCCTGGCGGCTGCCGGACATGAAACAGGCTGCGGAATAGGGAAGACGCCACAATGAAACTGGGATCGCTCAAGGAAGGCGGCCGCGACGGCACGCTGATCGTGGTGAACCGCGACCTGACGCGCGGCGTCCGGGCCACCGCCGTGGCGCCGACGATGCAGAAGGCGTTCGACGATTGGGCGACGATTGCGCCCAGGCTGCGGGCGCTGGCCGAGCAACTGGAGGACGACAAGGCCGTGGGCTCGTTCGAGCTCGACACGACGGCGCTGGCGGCGCCGCTGCCGCGCGCCTACCAGTGGGCTGACGGCTCGGCCTACGTCGTGCATGTCGAGCTGGTGCGCAAGGCGCGCGGCGTCGAGATGCCGCCGTCCTTCTGGACCGACCCGCTGATGTACCAGGGCGGCTCGGACTCCTTCATCGGGCCCAACGACGAGATCGAGATGGCCGACGAGGCCTGGGGCATCGATTTCGAAGGCGAGATCGGCGTCATGGTCGATGACGTGCCGATGGGCATCTCGCCGGAGGCGGCGCGCAAGCACATCAAGCTGGTCACGATCCTGAACGACGTGTCGCTGCGCAACGTCATCGTCGGCGAACTCGCCAAGGGGTTTGGCTTCTTCCATGGCAAGCCCGCGACAGCCTTCGCGCCGGTTGCCGTGACACCGGACGAACTTGGCGACGACTGGAACGGGGCGCGGCTCGATCGGCCGCTGATCTCGACGCTCAATGGAAAGGAATTCGGGCATCCGAACGCGGCGACGGACCTTACGTTCGATTTCGGCCAGCTGATTGCGCACGCCGCGCGCACCCGGCACCTCGAGGCGGGGACTGTCGTCGGCTCCGGGACGGTCGCGAACCGGGATGCGGCCGTCGGCTGCTCCTGCATCGCCGAGCGGCGCGTGCGCGAGACGATCGACGGCGGCAAGCCCGTGACGCCGTTCATGAGCTTCGGCGATCACATCCGCATCGAGATGTTCGACCGCGCCGGCAAATCGATTTTCGGGGCGATCGACCAGAAGGTCGTGCACTACACGCCGCCTGCCTGAGCCGTGCTAGAGTGGCCGCGGAGGCGGTCATGAAGCTCATCGGCTATTTTCGGTCCTCGGCGGCGTACCGCGTGCGCATTGCCCTGAACTTCAAGGGCATTGCGGTCGAGCATGCGTCGCGGCACCTGCGGAGGGGCGAGCAGTTCTCGTCGGACTATGCCACGCTCAATCCGCAGAAGCTGGTGCCATCGCTGGTGCTCGACGACGGGGCGGTGCTGACCCAGTCGCTGGCGATCATCGAATATCTTGAGGAAACCCATCCCGAACCGCGGCTGCTTCCCCGCGACCCGGTCGGCCGTGCTCATGTACGGGCGCTGTCGCTGATCGTGAGTGCGGACATTCATCCGATCCAGAACCTTCGCGTCATGGCCTACCTCCGTCACAAATTCGATCAGACGGAGGAGAGCGCCTTCGCCTGGTCGCGTCATTGGATCGAAGCCGGCTTCGACTCCTACGAGGCAATGCTGACCCAGGACGCCGGAAGCGGGACGTTCAGTCACGGCGACCAGCCCACCATGGCAGACATGTGCCTGGTGCCTCAGGTCTTCAACGCCATGCGCTTCAAGGTCGACATGAAGCGCTATCCGGCCATCCAGCGCATCTACGATGCCTGCATGAGGCATCCTGCCTTCGATGCAGCGCAGCCTTCGAAGCAGCCGGACGCAGAACCGTGAGGAAATCCGTCGTCGTTCTCGGCGCCGTCATTGCCCTGATCGGGCTCGGCGCCGCAGCAATCCCGTTTGCCGAAAGCTTCGCCGCTTCCCGCCTGAAGGCCGGTCTCGCCCAGAATGGCGTGCAGGTGGAGACGGTTAAGGTGGGACTGCTCGATCGCAGTGTCGCGCTGAGCAATGTCGCCGGCGGACCGAATGGCGAACTGAAGGTCGATGAGTGGCAGGCATCCGGGCTGGCTTGGCCGCTGGACGAGCTTCTCAAGGGGCGCCTGCCGTTCGGCGGCCTGAACTGGGGCGATCCGCTTCATGTGGCGCGGCTCCACCTGCGCAATTTCCGGTTGGCCCAGCCCGACGCCGGCAATTCCTGGACGATCGGCGAGTTGACCGGCACCAATATCGATCTCCCGCGCTACGACGCGACCTATGAGGGACCGTTCCGCAACGAAGTAATGATGGCCCGCCTGCTGGGGGCACTGTCGGTGGACCGCCTGGAGCAGAGCGGCGTCTCCTATATGTCCTTGGAATTGGTGACCCTGAGCGTGGCCCGGCTCACCGTGTCGGGTTACCTGCGGGGACTGATCGACGCGCTCGAGGTGAAGGACTGGCAGGTCAAGCCGGCAGGAGCGCGGATGGCGGGAGTCACCGTCGCAGAGACCACGGGCCGCGGCGTCGACCTCCGCCGGCCCATTGCCCTGGCTTCGTCGCTCGACTGGGAGCCGGGGATGCCGATTGGCCGGGTTCCCGTGGCCGAGGGGCGCATGTCCGGATTCGGCGGCGATCTCATGACCCGCTACGGCCTGTCGCTGGGCAGCATCTCGACCGAGACCAGGCGGGAGAGTGGCGACATCGGCCGCTCGCGCCTGCGCATCGAGGATTTCGTGCTGGCACCCTCGCTGCGCAGCGTCGAGGCGCTCGGCATGCGCATGGTCCTCCAGTCGATGAACCTGAAGGAGGTGCGGCTGGGCTTCGACTGCAGCAGTGTCGAGGATCGCGCCCGCCATGCGCTGAAGGTCGAAGACTGCAAGCTGAGCGGTCCCGACTTGTTCGACATCACTTTGGCCGCACAGGTCATCGACATCGATGACGAGTTCTGGCGATCGTTCGACGAGGCCGATCCCTTTGGCCTGCTCGGGACCAAGGCGGCCCTGGCCTCCGCCAGGCTGGTGGTCGCCGACAAGAGTCTGCTTCAGCGCAGCCTGCAGGCGAAGGCGCGGCTCAGCGGTCAGCCGGTGGCAGCCGAGCGCGCGGCACTGGCGACCGAGATCCGGCGCTATCAGCCGTCTGGCGTGCTGATCACCCAGGATATGTCGAAGGTTCTCGATGCCGTCGCCCGCTTCGTCGAGCAGGGCGGCACGCTGACCCTCGACGCCGCGCCGCAGCCGGCGTTGGGCCTGGAAAAGCTCGACTACCTCCTGAAGCCGGGCGCGGACCTCGTGAACGCGCTCGGCTTGACCGCGACGGTGTCCCGCTAGTTTCTCCGGGCGTCGGCGATCAGGGCCTTCAGCGAGTCGGCGTCGACGGCGCCCGGCACGAACTGCTTGCCAATGACGAAGGCCGGCGTGCCGCGCACGCCGAGCGCGGCGGCAAGAGCCATGTTGCGATCGATGATCTGCTTCAGCTTGGGATTTTCCATGTCCTTCTCGAGCTGGGCGACGTCGATGCCGACCGAGATGGCGGTCTGAAGGATCTTCTCGCGGTCGAGCTTGCCGTTGAACTCCATCAGCGCATTGTGCAGCGCCTGGTGCTTGCCCTGCTTCATCGAGGCGAGCGCGGCGAGGGCGGCGATTCGCGACGGCTCGCCGAGGATCGGCAGGTCCTTGTAGATGATCTTCACCTTGCCGTCGGCGCCCGTGACCGACTTAACCGCCTGGTGGGCGCGCTTGCAGTAGGGGCACTGGTAATCGTTGAACTCGACGATGGTGACGTCGCCCGCGGGATTGCCACCCATGGGGCTATCGGCGTCGCGGAACAGTTCGGCCTCGTTCTGGCCGATCGCCTTCGCCGCCACGGCATCGCGCTGCGAATCCTGCTTGCGCTCGAGTTCCTGCATGGCTTCGACCAGCACTTCCGGATTGGCCATGAGATAGGCGCGGATGCTCTTCCCGAGGTCGGCTGGAACGGCGACGTCCGGAGCGTTGGACGCAGCAGGGGCCGTCGCGACACGGGACAGGCTCGTGCGGGTTGCGACGACGGCGCCGACGACGATCAGGCCTGCCATGATAGCCAGTAGAATTGAACGCATATCGTTTGCTCTCCAGAGTCGGCTACTTGCGGGGCCGGGTATTGATATAGGCCTTCAGATCCTGCGCTCGCTGCCAGGCCGGCGTTCCGGCGGTGAGTTGACGCGAGGCCGTCTCGGCATGGGCCTGGGCTTCGGCACGCTGACCGCGGAGCGCCGCCATCTCGGCCCGGGCGAGGGAGGTCATACCCTGATCGTTGAGCTGGGAGTAGCCTGACGCCATCAGGCGCCACAACTCGAAGCTTCCGGACTCCTGCTGCGAAGCCAGATCGAGGTTGCGCACCGCCTCGCGGGTATTGTCGGGACTGTTGACGTCGAGCAGGGCACGCGCGAGGTCGATCTTGAGGATCGCCGCTGCGGGCGCGAGCTGCACGGCGCGGCGGTATGACGGGATGGATTCGGCGGCACGGCCATTCTCGTAGAGCATCTGGGCCCGCACTTCATGGAAGTACGGATCGTTGGGATATTCCTTCAACAATCCATCGATCATCAGCAGGGCCGAGCCAAGCGCGCCTTTGCGATAGAGCGCGATGGCTCGGGCATAGCGCGCCGGCAGCGACCGGTCGGCCTCGCCGTAGCGCTGCAGGGCCATATCGGGCGCAACGAAGCCATAGAGCTTCGCCACCATGCGCTGATGCAGCATCAGGAACTGCGGCGAGTCGGGCGTATTGGCGTAGGGCGAGTTCGCCGCGGCCTGCTCGAATGCGGAGATGCGCTCCGGAGTCAGCGGGTGGGTGGTAAGATAGGGGTCGCGGCGGCTGATCGCGAGCTTCTCCTCGCGCTGCAGGTAGCGCAGGAACTCGATCGTGCCCTTGGGCGACTGGCCGGTGCGCTGGAGGTAGGTGATCGCTGCCTGGTCGGCCGCGCTTTCCTGTGTCTGCGTGTACTTGAGGAACGACATCAGCGATCCCGGCGCCATCGGGCGCGCGGTGCCGCCGCCATGACCGCCGCCGCTGCCGCCGGCGCCGGCGCCACCCGCGACTCCCCCTGCCATGGCACCGCCCGCCAGGATCGTCTCCAGGATCTGAAGCGTGGTCAGGCTGCGCAGTTCCTCCTGCATGCGGGCGAGGTGCCCGCCCGCGATGTGTCCGCTTTCATGGGCCATGACGCCGATCAACTGGTTCGGCCGTTCGGTCCGCATGATCAGGCCGGTGTTGATGAAGATGCGCTGGCCGCCAGCGACGAAGGCGTTGAGCGAGCCATCTTGGACGAGCATGATCTCGACACCATTGGGGTCGAGACCGGCCGCCTTCCAGATCGGGATCGTGAAGGTGCGGATCGTACTCTCGATCTCGGCGTCACGGATCAGATTGAGGCGTTGACCTTGCTGAGCCGTCGCGGCACGAAAAGGTGCCAGCGCGAAGAGCGCCAGACATAAGAGGGTGGTGATGCGTTTGAACAAGGTCGGCACGGGGCTCAGGCAAGCTAGAAACGGGCGGCGACCGCGTCAATTGCGCAACGCAGCCCTGATCGGCGTTTTCTTGCTGGCCGGTTGTGGCTTTAGTGAGACGGACCGGCAGCGCGAGCGCGCCGACAATGCCACCAATCCCGCCAATCAGCCACAGAACGCAAGGGGCTATTCGGTGGTCAGCAAGGGCAGCCGCTTTGCCGCGACCACTGCCGAGGAAGGCCGAGCGGCCGAGGTCGGGCGCGAAATTCTGGAAGCCGGCGGGAACGCGACGGATGCCGCCGTCGCCATGTACTTTGCACTCTCTGTGACCCTGCCGTCCGCGGCATCGCTGGGCGCGTCCGGCGCGTGCGTCGTTCACAATGACAAGACGAAGCAGGCCGAAGCCTTCGTGTTTCCGCCCGTCGCGGCGCCCGGCGCGGTGAAGGGAACACCCTTCTCGGTGCCGACGGGTGTGCGCGCGATCACGCTGATGCATGTCCGTCACGGCCAGTTGCGCTGGGAGCAGACGGTGTCGCCTGCCGAGCGCCTGGCGCGTTTCGGCTTCCAGGTGTCGCGTGCGCTGGCTCGCGATCTGCAGGCGGGTGGTGCCCTGCTGGGGGCGGACGCCGAGGCGCGTCGGATCTTCGGCAATGTCTCGGAGGGCTCGCTTCTCACACAGCCTGAGCTTGCTGTGGTGCTGGGCGGGATCCGTCAGCGCGGCGGGGCGGAATTCTTCCAGGGCGCCCTGGCGCGCACCTTTTCCGAGCAGGTCTCGCAGGCCGGTGGCAGCCTGCCCGTCGATACGTTGCGGACAGTGGTGCCGATCGCGTCGGCGCCGATGTCGGTCAGTCACTATCGCAGCCGCATCTATGTCGCGCCGTCGCCGGCGGCCGGCTCGTCGGTTCTTGCAGGCTGGAACGGGCAGCAGGCTGCCGGTGGCACGGTGGTCGATTCCGGTGGCTTCGCGGGCTTCGCCGCCGTCGACAGCAAGGGCGGGGCTGCTGCCTGTGCGGTCTCGATGGGGCAGCTCTTCGGTGCGCGCGTCGTGGTGCCCGGCAGCGGCATCATGCTGGGCTCGCCCAGTCCCGAGGCGGCGTCGGTCAGTCCGATGATTATCGCCAATCCCGGTAACGGCGAGTTCACCTTTGCCGGTGCGGGTGGCGGTGGACCGACCGCCGCCCAGGCCGTCGGCTACGTGGCGCGTGAGGTCATCGACAACGGGCGCAACCTGGCGACTGTTCTCGCAAATCGCCGGGCACAGGGTGGCTTCGTGAACGCCATCGTCTGCCCATCGGGTTTGCGAGGGAGCCCTGAAGCCTGCCGGACGGGCGCGGATCCCGCCGGTGCCGGCCTCTCGACGATCGCTCAATAGACCGCGACATGGCAGGTAAGCTTTCGCGCCGTTCGGCTGGCGTCGATCCATTCATCGTCATGGACGTGATGGCCGCCGCGGCCGAGAAGGAAGCGGCGGGTGACGTGGTGATCCATCTCGAGGTCGGGCAGCCGAGCACGCCGGCCCCGAAGGGTGCGCTCGCAGCAGCGCATGCGGCCCTCGACGCGGACAGGATCGGCTACGTCGCGGCGCTGGGCATGCCGGCGCTGCGCGATCGCATTGCCCGGCATTATGGCGAGACCTACGGCGTCGAGGTTTCCCCTGAGCGCGTCATCGTCACGACGGGCTCCTCCGGCGGCTTTCCGCTGGCCTTTCTCGCGAGCTTCGACGCCGGAGACCGGGTGGCGCTGGCAGCACCCGGCTATCCGGCCTACCGCAACATCCTGGCGGCGCTCAATCTCGAGGCGGTCGACCTGCCGACCTCGGCGGCCGATCGTTTCCAGCCCACGGTCGCGGCCCTGGAGAAAGCCGGTCCCCTCGACGGGCTGATCGTGGCGAGCCCCTCCAATCCGACCGGCACCATGGTCACGCGCGGCGAACTGAAGGCGCTGGCCGACTGGTGCAACGCCACCGGCGTGCGGCTGGTCTCGGACGAGATCTATCACGGCATCGTCTACGAGGGCGAAACCCACTCCGCGGTCGAGGTCTCCGACACGGCGATCGTGGTGAACAGCTTCTCCAAGTATTTCTCCATGACCGGATGGCGGGTGGGCTGGCTGGTCGTGCCGCCCGACATGGTTCGGCCGATCGAGCGGCTCGCGCAGAACTTCTTCATTTCGGTGCCGACGCTCAGCCAGCATGCGGCTCTGGCGGCCTTCGACTGCCGCGAGGAACTCGACGGTCACGTAAAGCGCTATCGCACCAACCGCGACCTGCTGATGGCGGGCCTGCCCGCGGCGGGCCTCGACCGGCTGACGCCGGCACAGGGCGCCTTCTATATCTATGCCGACGTCTCCCACCTCACCAACGACAGCCGCGACTTCTGCAGCCGCATGCTTCGGGAGGCCGGGGTGGCGACGACGCCGGGCGTCGACTTCGACCGCGCGCGCGGGGCGGGCACCTTGCGCATCTCCTTCGCGGGCTCCACCGCGGAGATGGAGGAGGCGGTACGCCGCCTGAAGCACTGGAGGCGGGTGTGAGGGCGCTCGCGGTCGCGGCACTGGTCGCACTCTCCCCCGTCGCGACCCTGGCGCAAACCGGGCCGAGCTTCGACTGCGCCAAGGCGTCCAACGGAGCGGAGCGGGCGATCTGCAAGGACGCAGACATGGCGAAAGCCGACCGTGAATTGTCCGTCCTCTATACGGCGCTCCTCGGCAGATTGAGCGGGCCAGCGAAGGAAAGTCTGGAAAAGAGCCAGGTCCGCTGGATCGTCGGCCGAAACCGTGCCTGCGTGTCGAACGACGACCCGGATCTCATCGAGCGCTGCCTGAAGACGCGGTATGCCGATCGCATCGCCGACCTCAAGGCGTTGGCCGCGGGTCCCTATCCCTTCGTCGAGGACCAGTCGATCGCGAGGAGCGGGAAGGTCGGCAAGGTGACCTACACGATCGACCTGCGCTACCCGCGGTTCGCCGGCACGACGGCCGACTTCACGGCGATCAATCGCACCTATGCCGAGGCGGCGGCGAAGGCTGCGCGCGAAACGACACCGACGGCCGATGCCGGCGTCGACCGCGAGCAGGAGTGGCAGGCCTTGCAGAGCTATTCGCTCTTTCGCCCCGACCCCGATGTCATCACCGTGGCGCTGACCTTCTGGGCGTTCACCGGCGGCGCCCATGGATACGGCAGCACGAGTTGCGCCCTGGTCGACCTGCGCACCGGCAAATCTGTCATGCCCGAGGAGGTGTTCGCTCCGGGGTCGCCATGGCTGAAGGAAGTGGTGGCTATCGTCGGCGCCGATCTCAAGAAGCAGTTCGTCGACAATCCCGGCTTCGAGGATGCGCTGCAGCCCAGCAAGCTCACCAAGACGGTGAACACCAGCGGCCATTTCTGCTGGCAGGCCGACAAGCTGCAGATCTATTTCAACCAGTACGAGGTCGGTCCCTACTCGGCCGGCCCCTACACGGTAGACGTTCCCTACAGCCGGCTGAAGCCGCTGTTGCGGGCCAGGGGGCCCATCTCCCGCTAGTGCAGCCTGCGCCGGTCCCGCGCCGGAACCGCCGAGGCGGCTTGTGTCGCGCGCTCGGTCGTGACCGGCGGGACGGGACCGGAATGATGGCTTGCCATGTGCCAGCCGTCGGCCAGGCGCACATAGAGGTTGCTCGCCATGAGCTGGCCTTCGGGCAGCACCTCGCGGCAGACGACGAGAGCGAGGCCCGGCCGGCCGACGACCCATTCCTCCGTGCAGCGCACGCGCGGCGCCCCGGGGTGCTTCAAGATGGCGCGCCAGCTCGCCATGATCTCCGCGCGCTCGTAGAGGGCGGCCTGGCCAGGATGCAGGCAGATGACCGAGCCCGTAGGGGCCCAGATCTGGTCCATGGCAGCGGCGTCGCGATCGTTGAAGGCTTTGTAGAAGGCGCGGTTCGCGGCCAGGACGGCGTCGCGTTCGTCATCGTCGAATTCCGCCAAGAGCGGCGGCAGGCGTGGTGGACGGCGGGGCATTCGACCCTCGAAACTCCCGGGTTGCGCGGCACAGGATTAGCCGACAGAGATGAGGCATCCAACCGTCGAGATGATGATGTCCATTCCCAAGCTCGAATTCCCGCCATTCCACCTGCCCGCCGAGGCCGAGGCCCTGCGCGGGGAGGTTCGCGCGTTTCTCAAGGAGACGCTGCCCAAGATCCAGTCCGAGGATCGCTTCGCGAGCTGGAACACGCCGTCTCCCGAGTTCAGCAGGGCACTGGGTGCCAAGGGCTGGCTCGGCATCACCTGGCCCAAGCAGTATGGCGGCGCCGAGCGCTCCTTCCTCGACCGCCTGGTCGTGACCGAGGAGCTACTCGGCAACAGCGCGCCGGCCGGCTCGCACTGGGTCGCCGACCGCCAGTCGGGGCCGCTGCTGCTGAAGTTCGGCACGGAACAGCAGCGCCAGGCCATCCTGCCGCGCATCGTGCGCGGCGAATGTTACTTCAGCATCGGCATGAGCGAGCCCGATTCCGGCTCCGATCTGGCCTCCGTGCGCACCCGCGCCGAGCCGGTGCCGGGCGGCTTCCGCGTCAACGGCACCAAGGTCTGGACCTCCGGCGCGCATCGCAACCACTACTGCATCACGCTGGTGCGCACCTCGGGGCAGCATGGCGACCGCCACAAGGGGCTGAGCCAGCTCCTGGTCGACCTAAAGACCCCGGGCGTCACCATTCGACCGATCATCAATCTCGCCGGCCGGCACGACTGGAACGAGGTGACCTTCTCCGACGCCTTCATCCCCGAGGATTGCCTGATCGGCAACGAGGGCGATGGCTGGCTGCAGGTCACGAGCGAGCTGGCCTTCGAGCGCTCGGGTCCCGAACGCTTCATGCAGAACGTATACGTTCTGCGCGAACTGGTACGGGTGCTCGGCCGCCAGCCGGCGAAGCGCGCCAGCGCCATCCTGGGCCGTCTGATCGCGCGGCTGTGGACCCTGCGCCAGATGTCGACCGCCGTCGCCGGCATGATGCAGGGCGGCAAGTCACCCGCCATCGAGGCGTCACTGGTGAAGGATCTCGGCACGATCTACCAGCAGGACCTGCCGGAGATCGCGCGGACGCTGGCCGAATCCGATGCCACCACCGAGGATGATCTCGCCGACTTCCTCGACGTCGCCCAGTACGCTTCGATGATGGCGCCGAGCTACACCATCCAGGGCGGCACCACCCAGGTCCTGCGCGGCATCGTTGCCCGCGGCCTCGGTCTGCGCTGAAGGAGGACGATCATGGACCGCGAAACCCGTGACATGCTGCTGGAGACCGCCACCCGCTTCTTCGCCGAGCGCGCCGGCAAGGACGTCGTGAACGGCGTCGAGAAGGGCGTGTGGCCCGCCGATCTCTGGAGGGAGATCGAGGAGATGGGCCTGCCGCTGATCGCCGTGCCCGAGGAACAGGACGGGGTCGGCGGAACGCTGGCCGACCTGATGGCGATGCTGCGCGTTGCCGGCGAGCATGCCGTGCCCGTGCCGGTCGCCGAGACCGCGCTCGCCAACCTGCTGGTCGCCGCCGCGGGCGGCAAGCCCGCCGGTGGCCCGTCGACGGTGGCGCTGGGCGAGCTGTCGCTCCAGGGCAACCGCGTCTCCGGCAAGGTCGCCCGCGTGCCGTTCGCCGGCGTCGCCGAGCGCTTCGTCGCGATCATCACGGCGGGTGGCAAGTCGACGCTGGTCGTCGTGCCGCGCGATGCGGTCGCAATCGAGGACACGCCGAGCCACGCCGGCGAACCCTACGGCACCGTGACCTTCGACGGCGCGATGCCTGAGTTCTCCGCGGCCTCACCGGTCAGCGCAGGTCGTGCGCTTGAGCTCGCCGCGCTCGCCCGCGCCATGCAGATGGCGGGCGCCGCCGACAAGGTGCTGGCGACGGCGACCGAATACTGCAAGCAACGCGTCCAGTTCGGTCGGCCAATCTCGACGTTCCAGGCGATCCAGCACATGCTGGCCGAGTTGGCGAGCTGCGTGGCCGCAACCATCGCCTCGGCAGAGTCCGCATCGCGTGACGCCGACGAGGGCGGGTTGGAGAAGGGGGGCAGCTTCTCTATCGCCGCAGCCAAGACCCAGTGCTCCGACTTCGCGCACCGGATCGCCGCCCTATCGCACCAGTCTATGGGTGCCATGGGCTTCACCCACGAGCACATCCTGCATCACTACACGCGCAGGCTCTGGGTGTGGCGCCGGGACTTCGGCAGCGAGAGCTTCTGGGGCGAGAAGATCGGCGAATCCTTCGCCCGGGCCGGCAAGGACGAGCTGTGGCCGGCGCTCAGCGAAAGCCGCTACGCCGCCTGACGCGACCCCAGCGGCCGCTGCACGGCGGCACGGGGCCGTTCCAGCTGACAGGGAACCATGGCCGTTGGGAGGCATGCTTCCTCCGACGTTCATACCGCATCGGAGATCGGGCAGGTGGTGGACTCGACGGGTTATCGATATATCCAAACGGATATATCGCCGATCTCGTGACAGGAGCGTTCCATGCTGGGTCGTCGTCGGGTCTTCGCCTGCGGCATAGCCGCGGCGGCCTTCGTTCTTTCAGCGTGTGGGCTCGCGCAGCGGGCTGCCGCGCAGGGCAAGGACGTCGTCATCCTCGCCGCCGCCAGCCTGAAAAACGCTCTGGACGAGGCGTCGGCCGCCTGGACCAGGCAGAGCGGCAAGACCACCAGGATTTCCTACGCCGCCAGCTCGGCGCTGGCCCGGCAGATCGAAGGCGGCATTCCGGCTGACATCTTCATCTCGGCCGACGTGCAGTGGATGGAGTATGTCGCGGAGCGCAAGCTCATCAAACCTGCGAGCCGTTCGGATTATCTCGGCAACCAGATCGTGCTGGTCGCCGGCAGGGACTCCAAGAGCGACCTCAAGATCGACAAGGGATTCAACCTGCGTGGCGCGCTGGGCAACGACGGCCGCCTCGCCATGGCCAACGTCGACGCAGTGCCGGCCGGCAAGTACGGCAAGGCGGCGCTGGAGTATCTCGGCGTCTGGCCGTCGGTCTCCGACCGTGTGGCGCAGGCCGAAAACGTTCGAATGGCGCTGACACTGGTGTCGCGCGGCGAGGCGCCGCTCGGCATCGTCTACAAGACCGATGCGGTGTCCGATCCGGCCGTCCGCATCGTCGGCGCCTTCCCTGCCGGTTCGCACCCGGCCATCATCTATCCGATGGCGCTGCTGGCCAGTTCGAGCAATCCGGATGCACAAGCCTTCGTCGACTTCCTGAGGACGCCGGCGGCCAAGCCGTTCTTCGAGAAGCAGGGATTCACTGTGTTGAGGTAGGGTCCATCGCGTCGCTGCCGTCTAGGAGCAGGTTCGGGCGTGAGCGCTCCTGTCCGTGCCTCCGGGCGACGGCCTAGTGGAGCTTGCCGTCCGGAGGGGTGAGCAGGCGGGCCAGCGAGCGGATTTCCGGCGACGAGGCCCCGTAGGCCCGCCGCTCCATCTCGCGATAGAGGCGCACGATGTCGTTGCCGGTTTCGGTGACCGACGTGCCGCCGCCGCCGCCGCCGCCGGTCTGGGCGGTCACGACGGGTTCGCGGAACATCTGGTTCATTTCGTCGACCAGCAGCCAGGCTTGGCGGTAGGACATGGCCAGCGCACGACCCGCGGCGGAAATCGATCCGGTCTCGTTGATCAGCTCGAGCAGGCGGACCTTGCCGGGGCCAATCGAGCGTTCGCCGCCGAAATCGATACGGAGATGCAAGGAGGTCTTGTCGGCCGGTTTGGCCGCGGCCTTGGCGGGTCGGCGTCCCATGCTGGAATTATGCGGCCGGACGATCGACAAGGCCAGATGGCGCTTGCAGGGCTCCGATCAGACGATTGGCGACGTCCGCCGCCTGCAGGCGGATATCCGGGATCGCCACGATCTCGGTGTAGCGGCCGCGGGTCGGAGGGCCGAGGACGAAGAGGCGGTCCGACGGCGTGCCATCCCGCCCGATCAGCGCCTCGCCGGCTGCGACGTCGAGACCCTGGTTCAGCGCATCGGCTCGCAGCTTTCCGTCCTTCACCAACTGCGCATGCAGCGGCACGTGCACGTCGACCTCGTTGCGCGGGCCACGGCAATCGATGACGCGGTCAAAGCTATGCTGTTCCCGCTCCGACGAGCCGCGACGGATGATGGCGACTTCGACCTTGTCGTCCGTCGTGCGGCCGATCTCGATCCGGCCCGATACGATCGAAAGCCGCCCCTGCGATCGGGCAGCGTCGATCTGCTGACCGATGTGCGGGGCGACGCGATGACGATGGATGTCCCACCACGGGCGCAGGTGACGCAGGAAGCGTCGGCGCTGGTCGAGGTCGAGCTCATGCCACATTTCGTTGTTGTGCGGCCGCAGGAGCTGCATGAGGCCCGGCCAGCCCAGGCCCGCCCGTAGCTTGGCGCGGAACCGGGCGGTGCGTTGCGACAGGCTGCCGCTGAAGAGATCGCGCGTGTCGGCGTCGGGCGTGGCGATCGGCGCCAGCGGATGGTGATGCGGCACTAGCCCACGCCGCGACAGGGCGACGATGGGGCCCCTATGGCCGTGTTCCAGTAACGAGATCAGCACATCGATCATCGTCAGGCTGGTGCCGATCATCAGGACCGACCCCTCGGGTGGGAGGCCGGCGATGGCCTCGTCACGCCAGGGATTGCCGCGATAGGCACCGGAATCCTTCGAGGGAGGGCGATGCCCGGTCGCCAGGACGGCCTTGCGGGCTCGCAGCGGGGCGTGGCCCTCGATGTCGAGTTCGACACCGTCTTCCCCGTGGCGAATAGCGACGACGTGGCCCCTGATGACCTGCAGGCGGCCGTCGGCACGCCGGATGGCGTCGGCCAGCAGGTCCTGCAGGTACCGGCCGTAGATGGCGCGGGGAACGAAATCCGTCGGCCCGAAGCCGCGGCCGTCGCGCGCCAGCCATTGCACGAAGTGGTCGGGCTCGTCGGCCAGGGCCGTCATGTCGCTGGCGCGGACATTGAGGAGATGGCCAAGGCAGTGTGTCGAATAGGCGACCCCCAGCCCCGGATGGGCGTCGCGCTCGATCAGGGCGACGCGCAGGCGGGCCTTGCGGACGAGCTGCGCCGCGAGCAGCACGCCGCTGGCGCCGCCGCCGACGATGGCAATGTCGACAGGCGACGGAGACGATTGGGAATGCTGCATCGCCTAAGTATTGCAGATGCTCCGCCGCGAGTGCCAGCAACCGAGGTGCGACGCCTCGGCGCTGATACCGGAAAGTCCCGGAAGCAGCCGTCGCTGAGACTTTCCTTCGTCAGCCCGTCGGCAATCTCACTCCGGCTCGATGCCGGCGACCCTCATCATCTCGCGGTAGAGTTCGATCTCGGCGACCATGATCCGGCGCATCTCGTCGGGCGAGCAGGGCGCGATCTCGGAGCCGCCCTGGGCCTGGCGCTCGACATAGGCGGGATCGGTGATGGCTTTGAGCATGGCCTCGCGCAGCTTCGCCATGACCGGCTGCGGCACGCCGCGCGGCATCAGGATGCCGGTCCAGGTCATCAGCTCGAAATCGGGGATGCCCTGTTCGATGAGGGTGGGAATGTCGGGCGTGAGCTTGTAGCGGCCGCGGCTGCCGACGCCGAGGCATCGAACGGTACCTGCCTTGACCTGGGGCAGGCTGGTCACCGGATCGGCGAAGCACATCTGGACGTGCCCGGCCATGGTGTCCTGCAGCGCTGCCGGCGTGCTCTTGTAGGGCACGTGCAGCATGTCGATGCCGGCCTTGGCCTTGAGCAGTTCGCCGGAGATGCGGGTCGAGGCGCTGCCGGAGCCGAAGTTGATCCGGCCCGGCTGGCGCTTGCACAGGGCCACGAACTCCTGGGCCGTCTTCGCTTCGACCTTGGGGTTCACGATCATGAACACCGGCGCACGGCCGATGATCGTGACCGGCTCGAAATCCCTCAGCGGGTCGTAGGGTAGGGACTTCATCAGCGCGACGTTGGAGGCCGCCGCGGTGTTGGAGCAGACGAAGATGGTCTGGCCGTCCGGCTTCGCCTTGGCGGCGACTTCGGCCGCAATCGCACCGTTGGCGCCGGGCTTGTTCTCGACCACGGCCGGAACGCCGAAGGCCTTGTTCAGCCCCTCGGCCACGTTGCGCGCGCTCTGGTCGGTGGCCGATCCGGGGCCGAACGGCACGATGATCCGGAACGGGCCGTTTGGAAAAGAGTCCGCCTTCGCCGCACCGCCGATCGGCAGCGCGAGTGCGCCGGCGATCAGGGAGCGGCGACGCATGGTCCGGGTCCCGCCTAGCGGCGCCACCAGCCGCGCTTGGGCTTCTCCGGCGGCGCGTCGATCACGGGGACCGGCGGCGGCGGAGGCGTGGGGACCGGTTCCGGCTCGGGGACGGCGATCGGCTGCGGAGCGGAGGCGACCACCGGCTCAGGCTCGGGTGCTGGCGGAGGCGGCGGGGCCGCTTCCACGTTCACCGGCGGGCCTGGATCGCGGGGCGCACGTTCCACCGGAATGTGCTCGACCGGTATGCTCTCGAGCGGTGTTGCCGGCGAGGACGGCGGCTCGTGGCCACCGGTCGGCTCGCTCGTGTCGTGACCGTTCCGGGTAAGTTCATCGCCACGGGAGTCGGCCTGGGCTTCCGAGGACTCGGCGTCACCCTGCGCCGACTCGCCTTCGCCGGGCTCGCGGCGCCGGCGGCGACCACCGCGGCGACCGCGGCGGCGGCGGCTTCCGCTCCGGTCTTCGCCGTTGCGCTCGCCCTCGGCACTATCGCCCTCTGCACCGGCCTCGGCACCGTCATCGTCGGCGCGAGCGACATCGGAGTCGCCATCGGGCCCATTGTCCTCGGCCTCATCGTCGTCGTCGCCGTTGACGGGCTGCTCGTTGGCGCGTGCGGCATCGACTTCGCGGGCCTCGTCGGACGCTTGCGGCCGATCGGAGTCTTCGCCGTCCTCACGACGGCTGCTGCTGCTGCTGCTGCGACGCCGGCGGCGGCGGCGGCGGCTGCGGGGGCGGCCTTCGCCGTCCTCGCCGGAGCTGCGCTCCTCGTCACGCTCGTCACCCTCGCGTGCCTCGCTGGCCTCGCTGCCTTCGGCTTCGTCTGGCGACGCCTCGTCACCCGACGTCTCCTCGTAGCTGGCGCGCGCCAGCTCGGGAGCCGGCCTGTCGCCGCTACGATGATCTTCGCGGCGCGAGCGCACCCGTTCGATTTCGCAATCGGCGGCGTGAAGATCTTCGTCGGCCTCGACGATGACCGTGAAGCCGTAGCGCTGCTCGATCTCCGACAGCGAATGGCGCTTCTGGTTGAGCAGATAGAGCGCGACGTTCGGCGGGACGCTGACGGCGATCTCGCTGGCGCGGCGACGCACGCCTTCCTCCTCGATGGCGCGCAGCGCGTGCAGCGCGGCGGACTCCAGCGAGCGGATGCGCCCGGTACCGGCGCAATGCGGGCAGACCTCGGTCGAGTGCTCCAGCAGGCTGGGGCGCAGCCGCTGGCGCGACATCTCGAGCAGGCCGAAGGCGGAGATGCGGCCGATCTGGATTCGGGCGCGGTCGCTGCGCATCGAGTCCTTTACCTTGTGCTCGACCTGACGCTGGTGACGCGACTCCTCCATGTCGATGAAGTCGATCACGATCAGGCCGGCGAGGTCGCGCAGGCGGACCTGGCGGGCGATCTCCTCGGCGGCTTCGATGTTGGTGCGCAGCGCCGTCTCCTCGATGTTCCGTTCCTTGGTCGAACGGCCCGAGTTGACGTCGATCGCGACCAGCGCTTCGGTCGGGTTGATCACGATGTAGCCACCGGAACGGAGCTGCACCGTCGGCGAATGCATCGCGTCGAACTGGTTCTCCACCTGATAGCGGTGGAAGAGGGGGATCGGCTCCCGGTACAGCTCGACCTTGTTGGCCTGGTGGGGCACGAGCTGCCGCATGAATTCGGCGGCGCTCTGGAAGCCGGCCTCGCCCTCGACGAGGACCTGCGCGATGTCGGTGTCGTAGATGTCGCGCAGCGACCGCTTTATGAGATCGCCTTCCTCGTAGATCAGTGCCGGCGCCGTCGAGCGCATGGTGATCTCGCGGATCGAATCCCACAGGCGCGACAGGTATTCGTAGTCGCGCTTGATGTCGATATTGGAGCGCTCGAGACCGGCGGTACGCAGGATCACGCCCATGCCCTGCGGCACGTCGAGATCGCTCAGGATCTCCTTCATGCGCTTGCGATCGGACGGATTGGAGATTTTGCGCGAGATGCCGCCGCCACGACCGGCGTTGGGCATCAGCACGCAATAGCGGCCGGCCAGCGAGAGGTAGGTGGTGAGCGCGGCGCCCTTGTTGCCGCGCTCCTCCTTGACGACCTGAACCAGCAGAATCTGCCGGCGCTTGATGACTTCCTGGATTTTGTACTGGCGGATCGGGTTGCGGCGGCGGCGCTCGCGCGTCTCGCGCTCCTCGACCACCTCGTCTCCGCCCAGCGTCTCGACCGTGACGTCGGGCTGCGGCGCTTCGGCCGGATCCGTCGATTCGGACGGGGAGGATTCGCCGTAGGGTTCGGCGGGCTGTTCGGGTGCTTGCTCCGTACCTTCGGCAGCGGCTGTCATCTCGCCTTCGGACGCGGGCACGGCGGCCGGCTCGGACACCGGTGCTTCGGCGGCTTCGGCATGAATCGGACCGTCGAGACGCTCGACCGGGATTTCTGCAGGCTGCGCCTGCGGCTCTGGCTCGCGTACCGGCGCGGCGTCTGCCGCCACGATTTCGCTGCGAACCGCCTCGGGGGCTGGCGCTTCTGCTGCAACGGCTTCGATTGCCGTGGCCTCCGCAGCCGGCTCGCTCGCGGGCGCGTCGACAGGGGCCTCCGTGGCCGGGGGCTCGTCACTGGCGGCAGCTACCCTGACGATGTCGCGCGCCGCGGCTTCGATGATATCGGCGCGGGCTTCCTCGATGTCGGTGCGATCGATCCGGTTGCTCCGCCGCGGCTCGTCTTCCTCGGCCTCGGCGTGCAGCCGCTGCTGTTCGGCGATCAGCCGTTCGCGGTCGGCGACAGGGATCTGATAATAGTCGGGATGGATTTCCGAGAAGGCGAGGAAGCCGTGCCGGTTGCCGCCATACTCGACGAACGCCGCCTGCAGCGACGGTTCTATGCGGATGACTTTCGCGAGGTAGATGTTGCCCTTGAGGGGCTTGCGGCTCGCGGTTTCGAAGTCGAATTCTTCAAGTCTCGTTCCATCGACCACAACGACCCGGGTCTCTTCCGGGTGACTTGCATCGATGAGCATACGCCTTGCCATGGGCTCGCTCCGAGGCGTCCGATCCCAACCGGTGCGAGCGACCGGCGGCCATGCCGCCTCCGTCGTGCGAGGGGAGCGCCGCGTCATCGACCCGTCGAACGGCCAACTCTGGCCAAGACGGGGAAGCTTCGCGCCGCCGGACCACGACAGGGTCCTGCCAACCTCGAGTTTCCTGATAGCCACCGCCTGCCTGACAGTCCCTCCGCAGACCGGCCGCGCCCCCATTTCTGCAAGGGCGCGAGCCCAGTCTGGCTCGGAAACTGCCGTCGGAGCGCGACCCTAAGGCGCGCTACGAACGACGGCGACTGCTCGCGAACGCAACATACGGGGTTGGAAACAGGCCGACAATCAAAAGATTGTGTCTTCTGAATTGGAGCGTTTAAGTTATTGAAATAAATTGAAATTAGAAGCCTTCTTCTGGTATTGGATTAACAATATTCGAAGTGTTTTGATCCTTTTCTCCGTTGGCGTTTGCCATGTCCGACTTCCGTCGTCGCCATTTGCTCGCCGTTCTGGCCGGCGTGAGCGTGCTTGGAATGGGCTCGTGCGGCGCCTTGGCCGCCCCGTCCAAGGGGCGGCCCAAGTCGGTCGGGAAGCCGACGCCGGCTGTCCCGATGGCCAAGCCGAAGCTGGTATTCCTCGATCCCGGCCATGGTGGACGAGATCCAGGAGCTCTAGGCAGCCGCGGGACCCAGGAAAAGAGCGTGGTTCTCGCCGTCGCCCGGGATCTGCAGCGCGAGTTGCTGGCCGGTAATCGCTATCGAGTCCTGCTCTCGCGCAACACCGACAGCTATGTGGCCTTGCGTGACCGCGTCGCGCGGGCCCAGGCAGCCAAGGCCGATCTATTCCTATCGCTCCATGCGGACGCCCATAGCGACCACGATGTGCGCGGCGCCTCGGTCTACACGCTCTCGGAAGAGGCGACGGATCGTGAGGCGGCGGCACTGGCTGCGCGCGAGAATCGGGCCGGGGCGGTCGTTTCCGGCATGAAGCTGTCGGAGCAGCCGGACAACGTGGCACAGACCCTGGTGGCGATGAGCCAGCGCGGCACGGTGAACGATTCCCGGCGGTTGGCCGACACGGTCGTCGCTACCTTCGCCCGCAACGGCGTCCGCCTGCTGCCGAGAACACATCGGCAGGCGGGTTTTGCCGTGCTGACCTCGCCTGAGATCCCGGCGGCGTTGGTCGAACTGGGGTATCTGTCCAATCCACAGGATGAAAAGCTGCTCACCGTGCGCCAGCACCAGATGGCGCTCGCCCGGGCGCTGAGGGCCTCCGTGGATGCCTATTTCGGGGCAGGCGCCACAAGAAAGGCATAAGTCGGGGACATCCTGCGACATTGAAGGCCTTCCGGGCGCCGCGTAGAAAGTGACCGTGCTCAATTTCATCAAGATCTGTCTGGCTTTTGCCACCGCCGCTCTCATCGTCGGCACCGGCACCGTCGCAGGCCTTTTCTGGCATTTCAGTCATGGGCTGCCCGACCACAAGCAGCTTGCCGATTACCAGCCGGCGACGCTGACCCGGCTCTATGCCGCGGATGGCAAGCTCCTGGCCGAGTATGCGCGTGAGAAGCGCGTCTTCGTGCCGGTTGCCGCCATGCCCAGGCGCGTGCTCGAAGCCTTCGTCGCGGCCGAGGACCAGCGTTTCTTCACCCATCCCGGCATCGACTTCATCGGCGTCGTTCGCGCCACGATGGCCAACGTCGCCAATCCGGGCAAACGGCCGGAGGGCGCGTCGGGCCTCACGCAGCAGGTCGCCAAGAACTTCCTGCTCACCAACCAGGCGACGCTCTCGCGCAAGATCCGGGAGGCCATCCTCGCTTTCCGGATTGAGGAGACCTACTCCAAGGAGCGCATCCTCGAACTCTATCTGAACGAGATCTATCTCGGTTCGGGAAATTACGGCGTGGCCCAGGCCGCCCTCAACTACTTCGACCGGTCGCTCGACGAGCTGTCGCTGTCCGAGATCGCCTATCTCGCGGCCCTCCCGAAGGCGCCGAACCGCTACCACATCATCCGCAACGAGAAGGAAGCCTACGTCCGGCGCGACTACGTCCTGCATCGCATGGCCGAAGACGGCTACATCACGGCCGCCGAGGAACAGGCCGCGAGGGCCGAGAAGCTTCAGTATCGTCGCCGCAGCGCCACCGAGGTGGCGCAGGCCGACTTCTTCGCCGAGGAAGTGCGCCGCAACCTGATGGCAGCCTACGGCGAGAAAGGACTCTACGAAGGAGGCCTGACCGTCAGCACGACGCTTGATCCCGCCATCCAGACCGTCGCCGACACTGCGCTGCGCGACGGATTGATCGCCTATGACAGGCGCCACGGCTGGCGCGGACCCTATGCCAAGATCCCCGACATGAGCGTCTGGGAAGAGGAGTTCGCCCGAATCGTCCAGCGCCGTCCGCTGGCGGGGCCGCCAGCCTGGCAACTCGCGGTCGTCAGCAAGGTCGAGGCGCAGTCGGTCCAGCTTGTCGGCCTGCCGGACGGCGGCGAGGGCACCGTGCCCTTCGCGGAGATGACCTGGGCTCGCCCGACCCTGCAAAACCAGACGGTCGGCGCCGCGCCGCGCGGCCCGCGTGACGTCGTCTCGGTGGGCGACGTGATCGTTGTCGAAAAGGGCGAGAAGCCCGCCGGCGCCAACGCCAAGCCCTATCCGCCCAAGACCTATGCGCTGCGCCAGGTGCCCAACGTCGAGGGCGGCGTCGTCGTGATGGATACGCAGGCCGGTCGAGTTCTGGCCATGTCCGGCGGCTGGTCCTATGGGCGCAGCCAGTTCAATCGCGCTGTCCAGGCCGCCCGCCAACCGGGTTCGGCTTTCAAGCCGTTCGTGTATCTCGCGGCGATGGACGCCGGCTTCACGCCGGCCTCGATCGTGCTCGATGCCCCGTTCGTCTACGACCCGGGCTACGGCCAGCCGCTGTGGACGCCGAAGAACTATGGCGGCGATATGCTGGGGCCGACGACCGTCCGCCGCGGTCTCGAACTGTCGCGCAACTTGATGACGGTGCGCATGGCCCAGCAGGTCGGCATGAAGCGCGTGGTCGAAGTTGCCAAGGAGTTTGGCGTCACCGACCAAATGGGCGCTTACCTGCCGATGGCGCTTGGCGCCGGCGAGACGACGCTGCTCCGCATGACCATGGCCTATGCGATGCTGGCCAACGGTGCGCTCGAGATCACGCCGTCGCTGGTCGATCGCGTGCAGGACCGCAACGGCAAGACGGTCTATCGCCACGAACCGCGCTCCTGCCGCGGTTGCGGCGACACGGCGGGCGGGGGCAAGCCTGCGGCGCCCGAGCTGGTCGATTCGCGCAAACCCTTCCATGACCCGGCGTCGGTCTATCAGGTTGTCAGCATGATGCAGGGCGTCACGACCCGCGGCACCGCCGGTCGCCTGGCGGCGCTCGGCCGGCCGATCGCCGGCAAGACCGGCACGACGAATGACGCACACGACAACTGGTTCCTGGGCTCCACGCCCGACATCACCATCGGTGTCTATATCGGCTTCGACGAGCCGCGGACGCTGGGGTCGCAGGAGACCGGTGGCGGCAACGCCGCGCCGATCTACGAGGCGATCGCCAGGGAGGTCTTCAAGGGCAAGCCGCCCACACCGTTCCGCGTTCCGCCGGGCCTGCGCATGGTTCGCTTCAGTTACGAAGGCGGCACGATCGACGAAGTCTTCAAGCCGGGCACCGAGCCGGGGTCGGAAGGCTATATGGTCACACCGCTTGACGGATCGGCCCCATATTCCGCTATAGACCCCACGCAGGGCCCGCAGCAGGCGGGCAGCCCCCGGCGTCCGGGTCTCTCGGGCACTGGCGAGACCTATTAGTCAGTTCGAAACGGATCCGTAATGCGCGCCGAAGCCCAAGCGATGGTGAACGAGATCGAGGAGTCGCTCGAACTCCTCAGGAGGCGTCTTTGACTACGATCGTGCGGTCGTACGTCTCGATGAGCTGAACGCGCGCGCCGAGGATCCGGCGCTGTGGAACGATCCGAAGGAAGCCGAGAAGGTGATGCGCGAGCGCACCAAGCTCGAAGCAGCAATCGGTGCGATCAAGCGCCTGCGCGCGGCAGTCGACGACAATGTCGGTTTGATCGAGATGGCCGAGGCCGAGAAGGACGAGGCCACCATTGCCGAGTGCGAAAAGGCGCTGCGCGAGGCCACGGGTGAGGCCAAGGCGGCGCGTCTCGAGACGCTTCTCTCCGGCGAGGCCGACGCCAATAACGCCTATATCGAGATCAATGCCGGCGCCGGCGGTACCGAGGCCCAGGACTGGGCCGAGATGCTGGCCCGCATGTACACGCGCTGGGCCGAGCGCCGCGGCTACAAGGTGAGCTGGCTCGAGGAGAGCGCGGGCGAAGAGGCCGGCATCAAATCGTGCGCCTACAAGGTCGAGGGTCCCAACGCCTATGGCTGGCTGAAGACCGAGAGCGGCGTGCACCGGCTGGTGCGCATCTCGCCCTTCGACGGCAATGCGCGGCGGCAGACGTCGTTCGCGTCGGTCTGGGTCTATCCCGAGGTCGACGACAATATCGAGATCGAGCTGGTCGACAAGGACCTGAGGGTCGACACTTATCGCGCCTCGGGCGCGGGTGGCCAGCACGTGAACAAGACCGACTCCGCCGTGCGCATCACCCATCTGCCGACAGGCATCGCCGTGGCCGTGCAGCAGGAGCGCTCGCAGCACCAGAACCGCGCCAAGGCGATCCAGATGCTGAAGGCGCGGCTTTACGAGGTCGAGCTGCAGAAGCGCGAAGCCGAGCGCCTGGAGGCGGAAGCCAGCAAGACCGACATCGGCTGGGGACATCAGATCCGCTCCTACGTGCTGCAGCCCTACCAGATGGTGAAGGACCTGCGTACCAACGTAGAGCGGTCGGACCCGCAGAAGGTGCTCGACGGCGACCTCGACGAGTTCATGGCCGCCTCGCTCGCCGCCCGCGTGGGCGAGGGCAAGGACAAGGAAGCCGCGTAAGGAACTGGAGCCGAGAATGCCGGGTATGTGGTTCGTGTTCGAAGCCGAGTATGAGATCGAGGACCGCCGCGCCAACTGGAACAGGCCGGTGCCTGAGACCATGGTGTGGCACGGTCCCTACGCGACCGAGAAGGAAGCCGACGACGTGGCTCTCGCCCGCATGTGGTCCAAGATCGACCTCTACGCCCACAAGGCTCGCACCGTCGACATGACGGTCAAGGTCTGACGCTTCAGCTGCTCCGTCGATTGCATCTCCGCCGGGACAACAGGCGGAGGCACGTTCTTGGCGGCAGCACGGTTCCATCTCGGCTGGTTTCTCGGCAACAGTTTCGGCGTGCATGGCTGGAACCAGCCCTGGTCGGGCATCGACGCGCGCGAATGGGCGCAGCCTGATCTTCACATCGAACTGGCGAAGGCGCTGGAGCGCGCCTGCTTTGACTGCCTACTGCTCGAGGACTCGGTCTTCGTCCCGGATAATTACGGCGGGTCGATGGACTTCTATCTCAGGCGGGCCCTGCGTGCGCCGAAGAACGATCCACTGCCGCTGGTCCCCCTGATCGCCCAGGCGACCATGCACCTCGGCATCGTGCCCACCATCTCGACCAGCTTCTATCCGCCGTTCCTGCTGGCGCGCCTGATCGCGACGCTCGACCTGATGTCGAACGGCCGCGTCGGTTGTAACTTCGTGACCTCGACCGCAGAACGCGCGGCGCAGAATTTCGGCCTCGATGCGCATCTCGAACACGACCTGCGCTACGAGATGGCTGACGAGTTCGTCGAGCTGGCGACCAGGCTCTGGTCGTCGTGGGAGGCCGACGCCATCGTCATGGACGAGAAGGGCGGCACGTTCGTCGATCCTGCCAAGGTGCACGCCGTCGACTTCAAGGGACGGTTCTTCTCCTCGCGCGGTCCGCTCAACACGGCTCAACCGCCGCCCGGTGCTGGTGCAGGCCGGCGGTTCGCCTCAGGGCAAGGCCTTCGCCGCCCGGCACATGGACATCGTGATCGCGGCGCTCGGCACGGTCGCCGAGATGAAGGCGTTTCGCGACGACATGCGCGAGCGTCTCGCGGCACTGGGTCGAGACCCCGACAGCTGCAAGCTGCTGTTCGTGGTTGCACCGACCCTGGGCGAGACCGACGCGGAGGCGCAGGATCGCGTGCGCCGCCGGCAGGCCCAGCGCGAGGCCGCACCGGAAGTGACGCTCGCCATGATGGGAAGCCTGACCGACATCGACTTCTCGACCTTCGATCTCGACGCGCCGCTCGCCGAGCTCACGACCAACGGTCAGCAGGGCACGTTGAAGCGCTTCCTGGCGCAGGGCCGCACCCTGCGCGAGGTGGCGAGCAACTACAGCTTCGGCTTCGAGCATCCGGTGGTCGGAACGACCCGGCGCGTCGCCGACGTGATGGAAGAAGCGATGGAGCAGGTGGGCGGCGACGGCTTCATGTTCAGCGGGCCGCTCAGCCGCCGCTACGTCGCGGAGATTACGGACGGGCTGGTGCCGGAGCTGCAACGGCGAGGCCTGGTTCGCACAGCGTACGCGCACGCGCAATTCCGCGACAATCTGTTTGCTTTCTGAGCGGGCGGCTTCACTCTCGATAGACGCCTCGCCGGAGCAGCCTCATCGCCAGTCCTCTCTACGTCGCGCTCGGCGCGATGACGGTACAGCAGACCTTCGCGACCCTGGGGCGGTCGACGGTGCCGTTGATCGCCGCTGCGATCGTGGTCGATCTGGGCATCGAGGCGGCGTTGGTCGGCGTCTATCTTGCGATCGGATCGGTTGCGGGCTTCCTGACGACACTGGGCTGCGGCGGCTTGATCCTTCGCTACGGCGCAGTGCGCATGACCCAGGTCGGCATGGCAGCCCTCGGCATCGGTCTCGCCATCATGACCGCGGGCTGGCTGCCACTCTTCGCGGCTGGCGCCTTCATCGGCGGGTTGGGGCAGGCGGTGTCGACACCGTCGAGCTCGCATCTGCTGGGCCGGCTCGCCCCTCGCAAGCTGGCGCCGCTCGTCTTCTCGATCAAGCAGTGCGGCGTGCCGCTTGGACTGATGCTGGCGGGCGTGGTCGCGCCGGCGCTGGTCGTCGAAGGCGGCTGGCGGCTGGCGCTGCTCGTCATCGCGTTGATCAGCGTTCTCATTGCGCTGGCGCTACAGCCCCTGCGCGCGGGTTTCGACGTCGATCGCGATCCGGCCCAGCCGCTTTCGCCCGCCGACATCGGAGCCAATGTCGTCGGCGTCCTGCGCGACCGGGCGCTGCGAACCCTCTGTCTTGCGATGTTCAGCTTCGTGGGCCTGCAGTCGCTCTTCACGGGCTTCTTCGTGCTCTACCTTGTGCGGGGCCTCGGCTACGACCTCGAACGAGCGGGCCTGGTTTTCTCCGTCTCCATCGCCGTCGCCGTGCCGGCGCGCATCGGGTGGGGCTGGCTCGCCTCGCGTTTCGTGCCGCCGGCGACCCTGCTCGCCTTTCTGGGCGTTGGCATGGCGGCTGCCGCCGTGCTCACGGCTTCGATCGATCCCGACTGGCCCACCTGGGTCGCGGCCGTGATCGCCTCGGCGTTGAGCGTGACCGCGGTGAGCTGGCACGGCGTGATGCTGGCCGAGGTGGCGCGCCTTTCACCCGTGGGCCGCATAGGCGCCACGACGGGGGCCGTCCTGGCGTTCGGTGATGCCGGTTCTCTGGTCCTGCCGCTCCTGTTCAGCGCGGCCCTGTCGCTGACCGGCGGCTACGCCACGGGCTTCCTCATCGGCGCGGCGCTCGCGTTCGGCGTCGGCCTGTTCGGCCTGTGGCGACGGGTCAGCCGCCAGCGTTAGGCGCGACCACGGAGAATTGGCTGGCAAACCAGTTGGCGTACCAGCGCACTGCCCACGGGATCGGCAGGATGAACACACACATCAGGATCAGCAGGAGCGCGTGACCGAGGATCGCCGGCCCCGTCGCGGTGAAGGTGAAGCCCGCGGTGCCACTAATGTTGCGGCAGATCCACTGCATCATGGCCTTCAGGACCCAGGCCCAGCCGATGATGGTGAGGAGGGAGACGATGAACAGGATGTGCCAGCCGAGCCAGGCCAGCGCCTCGCCGTTGAAGGAGAAGCTGAGCCGCCCATCCTCGGTGCGCACACTGGCGCAGAACCAGCGGAGGACGGGGACGGTGAGAAGGATGGTCGCCAATGTCAGCGCGCCGCTCACGCCGGCATGCTGGACATTGTGCAGCCATCCCAGCACGGCGAGACCGATCAGGATGTACCAGATGTCGCCCGGCTGGCCCGCGAAGCGGAGCTGTCTCCCGTCCGGCAGGCACACGTGTTGGCAGAGGAAACGGTAAAAGCCCGTGACGGTCCACGGCGCCGGAACGACCAGCACCTGGCCGACGACATAGAGCAGCCCCCGACCGAACAGGCCCCAGACGGGAAAGGAGGGACGCAGGGGACCGGTGGGCGAGACACTCGGCAGGCGTCTTTCGGACTCTGAATTCATGGCTCTCTCCTTTGCCGCATCCCATGATGGCGCCGGGCGCTCGACATCGTATTCCAGTCGAGGCGTCGCTACCCCTATCGCGACGTACCAGAAGAGACCTGTGAAGCGATGAAGGCGGCCTTCCTGAAAGGCGAGTTCTTCAACCGCCATATCCGCGATCACTTCACGTTCGAGCGCGACGGCGAGGAGCCGGCGTCTGGCCTTTCCTGAGGTTTGGTGTAGCCTTCCCGGCAAAACAAGTGCCTGGGAGGGCAAACGACCATGGACAACCGTAGGAAGACTCCGGCGAAGGTCGGACGACGTCTTTTCCTCGGCGGCACGGCCGCGGGTCTCGTCGCGGCGCCGGCGATCGTGTCGGCGCAGAACGATTGGCCCAACAAGCAGATCCGCGTCGTCATTCCCTATCCGCCGGGAGGCCCGTCAGACGTCACGACCCGGATCGTGATGGAGCGCGCCGGTTCGCTGCTGGGACAGAGCATCCTGTTCGACAACAAGGCCGGCGCCAGCGGCGCGATCGGCGCAGAGCACGTCATCAAGAGCGCGCCGGCCGACGGCTATACGTTCCTGACCACGACCACTGCGATGGTCTGCATCACGGAGCATCTCCAGCCGCTGCCCTACGATACTTCCAGGGATCTCGTGGCGGTGGCCCGAACCGCGACCTCGTGGATGGGCATGGGCATCAACCCGCAGGTGCCGGCCAACAACCTCCAGGAGTTCATCGCCTACGCCAAGGCCAATCCCGGCAAGATCAACTTCGGCTCGGCGGGTCTGGCCACCATTACCCAGCTCTACGGCGAGATATTCAACATCGAGGCCGGAGTGAAGATGGTCCACGTGCCGTACAAAGGCAGTGCGCCGGCGACCGTCGATCTGCTGTCCGGGCAGATCCAGGTGCAGTTCGATCCGACCACCTTGCCGCACATCGCGGCGGGGCGACTGAAATGCTTCGCCGTGCTGGGGGAGAAGCGCTGGCCCGGCAAGCCGGACGTGCCGACGCTGAAGGAGCAGGGCCTCGGCAAGATGGGCGGGGACGCCTGGTATGGCATTCTGGCGGCCAAGGGCACGCCGCAGGCCGCTATCGACAGGATGTCGAGCGCGATCGGCGAGGCGGTCAAGGATCCGGCGCTCAACGAGAAGCTGGTCGCGAGCGGCAACTATTCGAGCTTCCAGGACTCGAAGACCTTCCAGGCGACGATCGGGCGCGAGCGCGTGTCGTTCGGCGAGATCATCAAGAAGGCCGATATCAAGGTTTGAGCGGGCTGCATCGCCGTCTGACAGCCATGCCGTCCGGCCCCTATACTCGGCCAGTTCAGGAGGACAGGCCATGAAAGAGCCGGGTGTCAGACAGTACGACCGCAGCGCCGAGGACGTGGGCAACATCGTGGCGCTGGAGCACGTCAATCTCGGGATCGCCGACCAGGGGCTGGCGACGGTCTTCTACATGAGTGGCCTCGGCCTCACGCGCGATCCCTACATGATGACCAGCATCGACAATATGTGGGTCAATGTCGGGCTGAGCCAGTTCCACTTGCCGACGATGGCCCGGGCGCAACACCTGCGTGGACGGGTGGGCCTCGTGATCCCCGACCGCGAGGCGCTGCTGCAGCGGCTCGGCCGGGTAAAGGGCCTGCTGGGCGACACGCGCTTCGCCTTCGTCGAGCACGACGACCATGTCGAGACGACCTGTCCCTGGGGCAACCGCATCCGCTGTCATGGTGCGTCGTCGCGCTTCGACGGCATGGCGCTGGGCATGGCCTATGTCGAGTTCGACGTGCCGCACGGCTCGGCCGAGGGGATCGCCGGCTTCTATCGCGACGTTTTCACGACCAGTGCGCGCGTCGAGGGGGCTGCAGCGCATGTTTCGGTCGGGATCGGCCAGGAGCTGATCTTTCGCGAGAGCGACGCCGCGTCCGAGGCCTATGACGGGCACCATATCCAGGTCTATGTCGCGAATTTCTCCGGCCCCTATCGCGGGCTGGTTGAACGCGGCCTGCTGACCGAGGAAAGCAACCAGCACCAGTACCGCTTCCAGCACATCGCCGACCCTGCCACGGGCAAGGCGCTGTTCGAGATCGAGCACGAGGTCCGCAGCCTGCGTCATCCGATGCATGCGCGGCCGCTGGTCAACCGCAATCCGCTGCAGACCAATCGCGCCTACGTGCCGGGGCGCGACGGCTGGGTGCCCGAGCCGACGCTCCCAGACATGGACGATCCGCGCGTGGAGATGCGCCGCAAGCGCTTCGAGGAAGCCACCCGGCGGGCGGCCGGCTGATGGCCGGGCTCATCGGACGGATCCTGGGTTTCGGCCTGCTCGGTCTGGTCGTGACACCCATCGTGGTGACGATCATGGTCCTGGCCCTGGCGTACACTTTCGATCCCACCTGCGGCAGGCCGGGGGATTCGGGTGGCTGCGAGATGGGCGCGGTATCGATCGGCGTGATGTCGGCGCTGCCGGGCATGGCTCTCTGCATCGCCGTTGTGCTTTACCGGCATTTCCGCAGGCGCGTGAAGAGTCCGGTGACGCCGCCGTGACCCCACAGCCGGCTCTATTTCCTTCGTCGTTCGACAAGCTCAGGGCGCGCATCCAGGCGCTGCGGGCCAAGACGATCGACAATGGCTGCACCGAGGGCGAGGCGCTGTCGGCGGCGGCCAAGGTGGCGGAGCTGCTCGATCGCTACGAGCTGTCGCTGAGCGACGTCGAGATCCGGGAGACGCCGTGCGAGGAGCGGGTCTTTGAGACTCACCTGAAGAAGCGCATCCCGATCGACGAATGCATCGGCGCCATCGCGGCCTTCTGCGATTGCCGCGTCTGGCGCGAGAAGAACGCGGCCGGCGAGGCGCGCTACGTCTTCTTCGGCCTGCCGGCGGACGTCGAGGTGGCGCATTACCTGACAGAGCTGATCGACGGTGCGGTGCGTGCCGAGCTCGGCCGCTACAAGGTCTCGGCCGACTACAGGCGCTTCCGGCACCAGGAGCGGCATCTCGCGAACGCGTCCTTCACCTTGGGCATGTGCGCATCCATCGCCGACCGGCTGGTCGTGATGAAGGAAGAGCGCGACGGCGTGATCCGGAGCAGCGGCCGCGGGCTGGTCGTGCTGAAGGCTGCCGTGGTCGATAGCGAACTGGAGAGGCTCGGCCTGAATCTGCGCACCGTGGAGGCCGGTCCGGGGCGCATGATCTCACCGGCGGCCTTCGATGCGGGGGGCGCGGCCGGCGAGATGGTCAGCCTCCATCCCGGCATTCGCCGCCGGTAGGGCCGCTGTTCAGCCTGCCGCGGCCGCGCGAACCATGTCGGCGCACTTCTCGCCGATCATGATGGCGGGCGCGTTGGTGTTGCCCGCGACGATGGACGGCATGATCGAAGCGTCGGCGACGCGCAGTCCTGCGATGCCATGGACGCGCAGTTGCGGGTCGACCACGGCATCGACCTCATGGCCCATGCGGCAGGTGCCGACCGGGTGGAGGTTCGAGACTCCGCGGGCACGGATGTCGGCCTTGAGGTCGGCCTCGCTGGTCACGCTCGCGCCGGGCAGGATCTCCTCGACGATGAAGGGTCTCAATGCCGGCTGGCTCGCGATCTGGCGGCAGAGCCGCATGCCGTGCAGCAGCGCTTCGAAGTCTGAGGCGTTCTTCAGGAAGTTGAACTTGATCTCCGGCGCGGCGAGTGGATCGGCGGACTTCAGTCGCACTGTGCCGCGGCCCGAGGGCGTGAGATGCACGGGGCTCAAGCCAAAGGCCGAGAAGGGCTGCGGGACGATGCCGGACTTGTTCCGGTCCTTGATCGCCCAGGCGAACATGTTGATCTGCAGGTCGGGCCGCTCCAGTCGCTTGTCACTGCGCACCAGAGCGCCGACGAACAGGCCCATGCTGGCCAGCGGCCCGGTGCGGCCGAACGCGTACTGCGCCGCGGCCATCAGCCGGCGCGGCAGGCTGAGCGTCAGATCGTTCATGGTGACGGGCTGGCTGCAGCGATAGGCGATGTAGGTGTTGAAATGATCGTGCAGATGGCTGCCGACGCCCGGCATGTCGCGCATGACCTCGATGCCGTGCTGCTTCAGGTGCTCGGCCGGACCGAGGCCCGACAGCATCAGGAGCTGCGGCGAGCCGTAGACGCCACCCGAGACGATGACCTCGCGGTTGGCGCGGGCGCGCACGATGCCTTGGGGCGTGCGATATTCCACGCCGGTGGCGCGGCCGTTCTCGATCAGCACCTTGGTCGCATGCGCGGACGTGGCGACCGTCAGGTTGCGCCTTCCTTTGGCGGCGCCGAGATAGGCGCGGGCGGACGACCAACGGCGGGCCCGGTTGATGGTGGTCTGGTAGAATCCGACGCCGTCCTGCGTGGCGCCGTTGAAGTCGGGATTGGCCGGGATGCCGGCCTGGACGGCTGCGTCATGCATCGCGCGCGCCAGTGTCGGCTGCCAGCGGTGGTCCTGCACCTTCAGCGGCCCGCCGGTGCCGTGGAATTCGTCGGCGCCGCGCTCCTGGTCCTCGGCGCGCTTGAAATAGGGCAGCACGGACGCATAGTCCCAACCCTCGCAGCCACGCTGGCGCCATTCATCATAGTCGGCGGCATTGCCGCGCATATAGACCATGCCGTTGATCGAGCTGGTGCCGCCCAGCACCTTGCCGCGTGGCTGGTACATGATGCGGTTGTTGAGCTCGGCCTCGGGCTCGCTGTCGAACATCCAGTTGACCTTCGGATTGTTGAAGGTCTTGTGATAGCCGAGCGGCACGTGGATCCACGGATAGGTGTCGCGCGGTCCGGCTTCGAGCAGGAGAACCGAGAAGCGGCCGTCCTCACTCAGGCGGCTGGCGATGGCACAGCCGGCCGAACCCGCGCCGGTCACGATGAAATCGTACGAAGCTTCGCCTTGCACGCTGTTTCCCCCGTTTGTTTTCGGGAGCGTAGCGCGGCTCTGTCAGCCGAGATAGGCCTTCACCAGCCGCTCGTCGGTTAGGAAGGACTGCCACTCGCCGGGCCCGATCTCGTGGACGATGCTGCCGACCGACATGACGTAGGCGCGGTCGGTGATCTCCGAGGCGATGCCGACATTCTGCTCGATCAGGAGCAGGCCCATGCCGCGCTCGCGCAGCGCCTTGATGACCAGCAGGATGTCCTTCACCACCTTGGGCGCAAGGCCGGTCGAAGGCTCGTCCATGATCAGCAGGTCGGGCTGCAGCAGCAGCGCGCGGGCGATCGCCACCATCTGCTGCTGGCCGCCGCTCAGCAGTTCGACAGGCGAGGTCATGCGCTCCTTCACTACCGGGAACAGGTCCGTCACCTCGTCCCAGGAGAAGCGCAGGTCGGCGCCGCGCACCTTGCGGCCGACCGTCTCGGCCAGGATCAGGTTCTCGCGCACCGATAGTTCGCCGAACAGGCGGCGATTCTCCAGCACCACCGCCAGCCCGTGCCTGGCCAGGTCATGCGCCGGCGTGGCGGTGATGTCGGTGCCGTTCTTCACGATCCGGCCGCTTCGGGACCGCAGCAGGCCGCAGACGGTACGGACGAGGGTGGTCTTGCCGGCGCCGTTGGCGCCGACCAGGGCCACGGCCTCGCCGTCGCCGACGGTGAGCGAGACGTCACGCAGGACGGAGAGGGCGCCATAGCCGGCGGAGACGGAGGTCACTTCCAGCACGGCTCAGACCCCGAGATAGACTTCGCGGACCCGCGGGTCGCGCTGGATGGCGGCCATGTCGCCGCTGGCGATGATCTCACCGAAATAGAGCGTGTGCACGGTGCGGGCGACTGTCATCAGGCCCATGTCGTGCGACACCAGCAGGATGGTGATGCCTTCCTCGTTCAAGCGCACGATCCAGTCGCGAAGACCGTCGATTTCCTGGACGTTGAGGCCGGAGGAGGGCTCGTCGAGCAGCAGCAGATGCGGCTCGCCGGCCACGGCGCGGGCGATCTCGAGGATGCGGCGCTGGCCGGCGGTGAGGCTGGCGGCTGGCAGGTCACGCAAGGCCGTCAGTTGGAAGCGCTCGCAGGCGGCCTCCGCACGATCGCGGATCTCGCGCATCTGGCCGCGCGCGGCCGGGGTGCGCAGCAGGTCCTGCAGCATGGTGGTGCGCGTCAGCTTGGTGCAGCCGACCATGACGTTCTCCAGCACCGTCATCTGTTCGAAGACCTGCGGCGTCTGGAAGGTGCGCACGAGCCCCTGCAGGCCGCGCTGCTGGATCGTGTCGCGCCCCAGCACGGCGCCGCGATAGGTGACGGTGCCGGCGAGCGGGCGGATATAGCCGGTCACGATGTTGAACAGAGTGGTCTTGCCCGAGCCGTTAGGCCCGATCAGGCCGATGATGCCGCCTTCTGGCACGTCGAAGGTGACGGAGCGCAGGACGGAGAGGCCGCCGAACGAATGGCCGACTTCCCGGAGGGCGAGGAGGGGGTCAGCCATGACCGCTGCTCCGCTTAGTGAGCCGGGCCCGCAGCTTGCCGAACGCCCCGACCAGCCCCTCCGGCATCAGGACGACGACGGAGACCAGCGCCAGGCCGAACAGGATCTGGTGGATGTCGCCCAGCTTGCTCAGCAGCTCGGGCAGGAAGGTCACGAACAGCGCCCCGACCACGATCCCGGGAATCGAGGTCGCGCCGCCGATCACCGGGATCAGCAGGAAGCTGATCGAGCGGTCGACGGTGAAGCTCTGCGTGCTGACGAACGAGGCGTGGTGGGCGAACAGGCTGCCGGCCAGGCTGCCGAACAGGGCGCACACGACGAAGACCTTGGTGCGTAGCGCCTGCAGGTCGATCGAGAGGGCGGCCGCCGCCGTGCTGGAGTCGCGCATGGCGCGGAGCATGAGGCCGGTGCGGCTGTCGACCAGGTTGCGCGCCACGGCCATGCAGGCGAAGGCCACGATCCAGACGAAGAAGTAGTAGCGCGAGGGCCGGTCGAGCAGGAAGCCGAACAGGTCGAGCTTGGGAATGCCGCCGATGCCCAGGGTGCCTCCGGTCAGCCAGTCCCACTCGAAGAACAGAGCGCTCGCGATGGCGCTGAGGGCGAGCGTGCCGAGCGCCAGGAAGTAGCCGGTGAGGCGGAGGATCGGCCGGCCGATGACATAGGCCAGGGTCATGCTGATCGCCGCGCCGACGAAGAAGCCCACGATGCTGGGCAGGCCCATCATCACCGTGCAATAGGCGCTGGCATAGGCGCCGAGGCCATAGAAGGTCGCCTGCGCCAGGTTGACGATGCCGCAGTGTCCGAGCAGCAGGCCGATGCCGAGCCCGGCCACCGTGTAGATGCCGGTGAAGACCAGAAGATCGGCAATGTAGCGCGGCACGACGAAGGGGAGCACGGCCCAGACCACGAGGCCGATGGCGAGCCAGAGGAGGCTGCGCGGAGTCATGGGCTCAGCCTCCCCGCCGGCCGGCACGGCCGAGGATGCCCTGCGGCATCAGGATCATGATGACGATCAGCACGGAGAAGGCGACGACGTCCTTGTAGCTCGACGAGATGCCGATGATGGCCAGCGACTCGACCAGCCCCAGCGTGAGGCCACCCACGGCAGCGCCCAGCGGGTTGGTGAGCCCACCCAGCACGGCGGCAGCGAAGCCCTTCAAGGTGAGGTTGAGCCCAAGCTGGTAGTCGACGCCGATCAGCGGCGTCACCAGGATGCCGCCCAGTGCCCCCAGCAGGCCACCCAGCACGAAGGTGAAGGTACGCATGCGGCCCACGTTGATGCCGGTGGTGGCCGCGCCGTCGGCGTCGATCGAGGCCGCCATCATCGACAGCCCGACCGTGGTCCGGTGATAGAAGGCGCGTAGCGCCAGGGTGGCGCCGATACCGATGGCGATCAGCCACAGCGCGTGGAACTGGATGACGGCGTCGAGGATGATCAGCACGCCCTCGCCGCCGAGCGGCGGGAGCAGATGGCCGTCGCGGCCGATGAAGAACAGCACGCTGGCCGAAAGGGTGAGGGCGAGCCCGATGGTGAGCAAGAGGAAGCTGTCCTCGCTCGCGTTCTTCCTGGCCATGAAGCGGACGAAGGCGACCTCGATGAAGGCGCCGACCAGGGCGCCCGAGATTGCGCCGCCGGCAATGGCGGCCGGGTAGGGCCAGCCGGCCTTGGTCAGCAGCAGCACGGTCGTCATGGCGCCGATGACGGCGAACTCGCCCTGCATGGCGTTGATCACGCGGCTGCCCTTGAAGATGGCAGACAGGCCCATGCCGACCAGCGCGTAGACGATGCCGTTCGTCACGCCCGCGAAGAGGGCCTGCAGGACCAGGCTCAGGGTCATGGATTGATGCTTCCGCGCAAAAGAAGGCGCGGCGCAGGACCCGCGAGGGGACCTGCGCCGCGGAGGGTCGCTACTGCGTGACGCGGAACGGCGTGCGCGTGTACTTGCCGCCGACCAGCTTCGAGAAGATGAAGCTAGAGATCGGAATGCCGGTCATGTCGTCGGCCGAGAAATCGTAGTTGGCCAGCACGCCGCTGTACGGCGCCTTCATGGCCTCGCACAGCTTCTCGCCGGTGGCGTCGGCGCCGGCCTTGTTGAGGGCGGCGGCGATGATGTGGGCCGCATCCCAGGCCGCCGCCTCGTAGTTCTTCGGCGTCGAGTTGTAGGTCTGCTTGTAGAGTTCGACGAAAGCCTTCTGGTGCGGCAGCGGATCCTCGCCGACCACGAACTCGGGGATCACGATGTTGTCGGCGGCGGGTCCCATCGCGTTCACATATTCGTACGACGAGGAGCCGATCGCGGCGACCACGGGCTGGGTGATCTGGATCTGCTTGACGTTGCGGAACGGCGTGGCCGAGGTGGCGATGATGAACACCGCGTCGGGCTGGGAGGCCTTGACCTTTGCGGCTTGGGTGGTGGTGTCAGTGGCGCCGATCTCGAACTTCTCGACCGCGACCAGCTTCACGCCGTACTTGTCGGCGAGCGGCCTCAACTCGGCCATCACGACGTTGCCGTAGCCCGCGTCATGCAGCACGCCGATCTTGTTCGCGTTGATGCTCTTGGCATATTCGAGCAGCGCGGTTGCGTTGAGGCGCTGGGGCGGCAGCACGTGAGCCACGCACTTGCGCTCGCGTTCGACCGCCGGTCCGATGCCGGTGAAGGCGATCTGCGGGATCTTGTTGGCATGGGTCACGCCGCCGACGGCGACGGTGCTGGCGGTGAGGGAGGGCCCAAGCAGCGCCTGGACCTTCTGCCCGAAGATCAGGTCGTTGGCCTTGCTGAGCGCGGTGTCCGGATTGGAGGCGTCGTCCTCGATGATGAACTTGATCGGGCGGCCCTTGATGCCGCCCTTGGCGTTGATGTCCTTCTCGGCCAGCAGCAGGCCGTTGCGCTCGGGCACGCCGAGGCCGGCGCCGGCGCCGGTGACCGAGACGATGGCGCCGATCTTGACCGGCTCGCCCGACGTCTGTGCCTGGACGCCGAGTGCCGATAGTCCCACCAGCGCCGTGGCGCCGGCCAGTTTCGAGATTAACGATGACAGTGACATTTTTCTTTCCTCCCACACGTTGATCTTCTTTATGGCCGCCGCTCGAGTCAGAGCAGCGGCGGTGGCCCGGCCATGCCGAGTTCGTGTTGCCCGAATAATGCACCCTGGACGTCCGTCGAGAACATGACGTGTGCATTGGCTGCGTGCGCATCGCGGAACAGGCGCTGCATCGTGCCGGCGAGGTAGAGCCCGCTCGATCCCGCGATCCCCATCAGGATGTCGACCGCCTCGAGACAGAGCCGGGCGGAGAAGAAGGCGTCACGCCGGTATCGCAGCTTGTCGGCGTGGGCGGCGTCGACGCCGGAGCGAGCCACGGTCATAGCGTGGTCGCAGGCCCGGCGCATCAGCACTTCGGCCGTATCGATGCGCACGCTCGCCTCGGCGACCTTGATCTGCACGGGCTGGCTCGCGCCGAAGGGCTGCCCTGTCGTCGTGGCGTTCCGGGTACGGGCCGCGCCGACAACCGTCTCGTAGGCGCCTTTGGCGCAGCCCAGCATAACGCCGGACAGGACGTAGGGCCCGAGGGCGAGCATGGGCAGCCGGAACAGCGGTGAGGGATTGACGGAGGAGCCGGCGTGCGGCTTGCCGTTCATCGACCGGGCCGAGATCGTGCGGAAATCCGGCACGAACAGGTTCCTGATCTCGACGTCCTTCGAGCCGGTCCCCGAGAGGCCGACGGCGTGCCAAGTGTCGATGATCTCGTACTGGGAGCGATGGACCAGGGCAAACCGCTGGTCGATCGGCGGGCCATCCTCGCGCTCGCGCAGCATGAAGCCCAGCATGTTCCAGTCGGAATTGTCGACGCCGGAGGAGAGTGGCCAGCGTCCCGAGACTTCGTAGCCGCCCTCGACCTTGCGGCCGCGCCCTGCCGGGAAGATGAGCGAGGTGGCGATCAGCACGTCGGGCGAGGCGTCCCAGATCTCGTCCTGCGCCTCGGGCTGGAAGTAGCCCAGCATCCAGTGATGGCTGGAGAGATTGCCGAGGTTCCACGCGGTCGACGGGCAGACGCGCGCGATCTCTGCGCAGGTGTCGACCAGGATGCCGATATCGAGATCGGCGCCACCGACACGCGCCGGCTGGACCATGCGGAAGAGGCCGGTGCGGTGCAGGTCGCGTTCGGTATCGTCGGGCAGGCGGCGCAGCTTCTCGCATTCGCCGGCGCGGGCGGCGATCGCCGGCACCAGCGCGCGGGCGCGGTCGAGCATCTCCTGGTAGGTGACGCCGGTGAATGAGACCGGCGTGTTGGGCAACGTCGCCGACGGTGTCCAGTCGACGGCCCGCTTGGTCCGCATATCGAATTCCTCCCGGCGGCGTGCCGCTTGTTCTTGCTGCAACGATGCTTGCGTCACGCGTTCAGGTCAAGTGACCTAATGTGTTGGTCGATTGACCATGGCACCTGCGATCACGATACTTCGCCTCAACGAGATAGCTCTCGGGAGGAGCGGATATGGCCATCAAGGTGCTCGAACTTCATCATCAGGGCGTGCGTATCGACGCCGACGACAAGACGATCGAAGATCTCAAGAAATTCTACAAGGGCGTGCTCGGTCTCGAACACGATACGGGACGGCCGGAGATTCCGGGCATTCCCGGGATGTGGATCAACATCGGCGAGGTGGGACAGATCCATCTGATCGGCGGCGACCTGCCGTCACCCTTCGCCCAGGGGCCGGGCAAGGATCCGACCACGCCGCATGTCGCATTGGCCGTCGAGAACATCGTCGAGACCAAGGCCGAACTCGACCGGCTCGGCGCGGACTACTGGTCGCTCAAGGGCGCGACGGGTCCCGACGCTGAGCAGCTCTTCCTCAAGGACCCGTGCGGCAACATGGTGGAGCTCCACCAGTTCGACAAATGCCGCTGCCGCCTGAAGAGCCGCGTGAAGACGGGCTAACGCCCGGCCGGCGCCGAGAGGCCCGCGCACACGAAGGGCACGATCTCTCGGATGGCGGCTTCCATGTCCGCGGGATCGCAGCGCCCCTGGGAGATCGCCTCAAGGCGGCCGGGCTGCAGCAGCGTCCAGACGTAAGCGCCCATCATGAAGTAGTAGCGCCAGTAGAGGGTCTTCGCCGGGATCTTTGGCAGGGCCCGCCGGATGGCGGCGACGTAGAGCGCGTTGGTCTCGTCGTAGATGTCGGCCCGCACCATGCTGGCGGTATCGTCTGGATCGGTGAACAGGCGAGCGTGCATCTGCATCGACGCCCGGCGCCCGCCCGCCCGCGGCTCGGCCATCAGCAGGGGACGGACCAGCGCATCGACCAGCACGTCGAGCGGGACGATGCCACGCGGATACCGGGCCTCTGCGTCCAGCAGGAGCTGACGCCGCCGCTCGGTGACCTCGGTGCCGTGCCGCGCCACCACCGCCTCGAAGATCGCGCGCTTGGAGTCGAAGTAATAGTGGAGCTGCCCTACATTAACGCGGGCGCGGCTGGCGATGGCGCGGGTGGTCGCGCCGCCATAACCGACGCGCCCGAACAATTCCTCGGCGACGTCCAGAATGCGTTCCGGCAGGTTGGGACGGCTGGCCTTCCTGCGCCGCGGCGCTGCAGCCTTCTTCACGATTGTCTTTCTCGCCACGACACACCCTGTTGGAACTCGTCGGGCTTCTCATAAGGCGAAGCCGGATCGTTTTCCATGGCGGCTGCAGAACCTTGTCGCCGCATGCTAGAAGGCAGCCATGAAAACCAAGCTCCTCGGCCGCACCGGCATCCACGTTTCCCAACTCTGTTTCGGTACCATGTCCTTCGGCGGCGACGCCGACGAGGCCACCTCGGCTTCGATGTACAAGGCGGTGCGCGACGCCGGCATCAACTTCTTCGACACGGCCAACGAGTACAACAAGGGCAAGTCCGAGGAGATCCTCGGCCGGCTGGCGAAGGATCATCGCGACGACCTGGTGATCAGCACAAAGTGCTTCAACAAGACCGGCCCGGACGTGAACGCGGGTGGCGCCAACCGGCGCCACGTCGTGCAGGCCGTCGAGGCGAGCCTGCGCCGGCTGCAGACCGACCGGATCGACGTGCTGTTCCTCCATCGCTTCGACCCGGTGACGCCGATCGACGAGATGATGCGCGGCCTCGAGGACCTCGTGCGCTCGGGCAAGGTGATCTATCCCGCGGTCAGCAACTGGTCGGCCTGGCAGACCCAGCGCGCGGTCGACATCCAGGAGCGCAACGACTGGGCGCGCCTGCAGGTCATCCAGCCGATGTACAATCTGGTGAAGCGCCAGGCCGAGGTCGAGCTGCTGCCGATGGCGGCGGCCAATGGCATCGGCGTCATTCCCTACAGTCCGGCGGCCGCCGGTCTCCTGTCGGGCAAGTATTTCGGTCAGGCCTCGGGACGTCTCAAGACCAACAAGATGTACGAGGCGCGCTACGGCGAGGAATGGGCCTTCGAGACGGCCGAGAAATACGTCGCGCTCTGCCAGCAGAAGGGACTGCACCCGGTCAGTGCGGCCATCGCGTGGGTGGGCGCGCATCCCGCGATCACCGCGCCCATCATCGGCGCGCGCAACGTCGACCAGCTGAAGGACTCGCTCGCGTCGGTGAACGTCGAGATGACGCCCGAGCTGCGGGCCGAGATGGCCGCTCTCTCGCGCACCCCGCCGCCTGCCACCGACCGCCTGGAAGAGCAGAAGGTCGTGAAGGCCTGAGCGGGCTCAGCCCGGCTCCAGTCCCTTGGCGCGAAAGAGGGCCTTCGCCTCGGGCGTGCGAAGGCTTTCAATCAGCGCCCCGGCCAATACGGGCTGGGCGCTGTCGGCCGGAATGCCGGCCACGAACACCGTGACCATGTTCAGGTCACCGGGCAGGGGCCCGACGATCTCGACGCCGGGAACATGCAGCAGTTCCGGCACCTGCTGCACGGCAAGGTCGGCCTCGCCGGTCGGAAGGAACATGCCCGAGTAGCCCGAGGGCGGTGGAAACCTGGTCTTTGCGTTGATTGTGTCCGCGATGCCCATGCGTTCCAGCAGCTTCGCGAAGTAGATGCCGCTCGCACCACCTGCCGCGGGGTCGGTATAGGAGATCGCCCGGGCGTTCAGGAGCGTTCGCTTGAGCGCCTCGGGCGTTGAGATGTCGGGCTTCGGCGCACCGGCCTTCACGGCGATGGCGGTGGCCGAACTGGCGATCGCGACGTCCGATCCCGCGACGATTCCGCCCGAGGCCAGCAGCGTGTCGGTGGTCGCACGATTGAGGATCAGCGCGTCTGCTTTCTCGCCAGCCTGGAGCCGCTTCAGGAGCAGCGGCGCAGTGGCCCACGTGAATTCGAGCTTGCAGTCTCGTGCTTCCTCGAAGGCGCGCGCGAGCCGTTCGACCACGCCTTGGACGGCGATCGCGCTGAAGACCTTCATGCCAATACCGTCATCCGTTGCATGTTCAGAGAGAGGGCCGCCGCAACGCGGCGGAGCGATAGCGCAGTCAGGCGTCGGCCGTGACGGGCGAGGTGTTGCCGCAGTGTTCGCACCTTGGGCTGGTGGTGAGGCGCAGGCCACGACAGCCGGGACAAACGCCGAGGTCGATGCGTCTTGCCTGATGTCGCGCGCTCCCGGAGCGCTCCGCCGGTACGGCAAACAGGTCCCGGAAGGCTTGTCGCCAGTTCCTGGTCACGGCGCTTGCGGCCTGTCGCAAACGTCGATCCACTCGGCGGACACGAGGCTTGCCATGCGCTCCGGCGCGATGCGGACGGCCGAGTTGGTCGAGCCGGCGGCGGGGACGACTTCGTCGAACGCCTTCAGCGAGACGTCGCAATAGACCGGGAGCGGGGTCGCCAGTCCGAACGGGCAGACGCCGCCTACCGGATGGCCGGTGAGGGAAACGACCTCGTCGGCGGCCAGCATGCGGGGCTTGCCGCCCAGTACATCCTTGATCTTGCGATTGTTCAGCCGCGCATCACCAGAGGTGACGACCAGCAGATTGCGATCCTTGATGCGCAGTGACAGCGTCTTGGCGATCTGCGCCGGCGCGACACCATGGCCGCGCGCTGCCATTTCCACGGTGGCTGTGCTGGCCGCCAGTTCGACGACCTCGAGATCGGGCGCATGCGCCGACAGGAACGCGCGTACGGATTCGACGGTCATGCCTGCCGTACCTCGGGACCGGCTTGTCTGCAGGGGTGTTGAAGAGCCATTTCCGAACCGCCTGAGAACAGAGAGGGGACGGGCAAGCCTATCGGAGAAGCGGGCGGCCGACCCATGGGAATTGTACCGCATGGTGGGCGGTGTCCGCGAATTTCGATGACAATTACAGGGGCGGCGGTACCGTCGGTCAACTCACCACGGGAGAAGCGCATGCCGACGATCGACGCCCAGGTTCACTGCTACGAACGCAACCACCCGGGCCGCCCGTGGACGGCCGTGCTGGCAGGCCCGCCCGAGGTCACCGCCGCGGACATGATCAAGGCGATGGACGCGGTCGGCGTCGACGGTGCGCTGCTGGTCTCGGTCTATACGATGTACCGCTGGGACGAGAGCTACGCGGTGGGCGTGCAGAAGGCCCACCCCGGCCGGTTCGGCGTCATCAAGCCCGTCAACGCCAACGATCCCAAGGTCGAGGGCACGATCGCCGACTGGGCGGCGATGGACGGCACGGTCGCCATCCGCATCATGTTCACGCCGGAGATTTCGACCGATGCGGCCGATCCCGGAATCAACCGCGTGCTGGCCGCCGCGGCCAAGCACGACCTGCCGGTCAACCTGATGGCGCGCGGTCGCCTCCCGCAGGTCGCCGAGCTCGCCAGGCGCAACCCGAACACCACCCTGGTGATCGATCATCTCGGCCTGGAACAGCCGATGGCGCCGCCGGCCCCGCAGGACCCGTGGCATGAGCTGCCGAAGCTGCTGGCGCTGGCAGAGCATCCGAACGTTGTCGTGAAGATCACGGGCGCCTGCACGCTCAGCCACGAGAAGTTCCCCTACAAGGACATCTGGGATCCGCTGGGCCGCATCTTCGACGCCTTCACCCTCGATCGCTGCATGTGGGGCACCGACTGGACCCGCGCCGTGGCGCTGCTCACCTACAAGGAGGGCGTCGACGCCTTCCGAGTCACCGACCGCCTGTCCGACGGCGATCGGGCGACCTTGATGGGCGGCTCGCTGCAGAAGATCTACGGCTGGTCGCCGGCGAAGAAGTAGGCGCGTCGGGCTTCAGGGAAGGGCCAGGCCGCCCTTCCCGAGAGGCCACTGCATCAGATCGAATCCACGCGACTCCGCTTCTCACGCTAAAGCGCCTTGAGCGCTTCCTGAACCTCTTCAACGTGGCCGGCGACCTTGACCTTGCGCCAGATCTTTCGGACCACGCCGTCCTTGTCGATCAGGAAGGTGGCGCGGTCGATGCCCATGTACTTGCGGCCGTAGAGGCTCTTCTCGATCCAGGTCTCGTACTTCTCGCAGACCTTGCCGTCCTCGTCCGACACCAGCGGGAAGTTGAGCTCGTACTTGGCCTTGAACTTGTCGTGGCGGGCGACGCTGTCCTTGGACACACCGACTACCTGGGCCTTCAGTTTTTTGAAGGCCGCCGCCCCGTCGCGAAAGCCGCAGGCCTCGGTCGTACAGCCGGGCGTGTCGTCCTTGGGGTAGAAGTAGAGCACCACCGGCTGGCCGCGCAGGTCCGACAGTTTGAGCTTACCGCCGCCATCGGTCGCAGCCGTGAAATCCGGGGCCTTCTTGCCTTCGACGACGCTCATTTCCTGCTCCTCGGTTGCCAGCCTGCAGCCAGGGCCGGCGCCTCCACGATGCGTTCATATATAGCACGGACGGTCTTCGATTCTGTCTCGATCCGCGCCCGCAGGTCGGCGAGATCGGCGGCGCCCTCTGTGGCGGCGATCAGGCGCTGCTGGCCTTCCGGCGCTTTGGTCTCGTCGAACGACGCCTCGTCGCCATTGAGGGTGAGGCGCAGAAGACTCTGGACGTCCGAAAGCAGCGTCCGGGTGGCGCACAGCCGGTTGGCGTCCGTCGGGTCGATTAGCTGCGCCGCCGCCATGAGCTGCAGCATCTCGGCCGGATGCGGAATGAGGATGCCGGGGTGTTCGCAGGCGTGACGGAGCGCGAGGTACTGCGCGACGAAGTCGATGTCGAAGAGGCCCCCCGGCAAGTGCTTGAAGTCCCACTGGCTCTTGGGTGGCGCATGTTGGGCGATGCGGTCGCGCATGTCGGCGACATCGCGGACCAGCGTCTCCGGATCGCGTGTGCGGCAGAGCGTGTGCCTCACGATGGCGGTCAGGCGTTCGACCAGTGCCTGCGGGCCATGGATCACGCGCATGCGCGTCAGTGCCATATGCTCCCACGTCCACGACGACTGCGCATGATAGGTCTCGAAACCCTCGAGCGAGTTGGCAAGGGGACCGGAGCGGCCGGACGGCCGCAGACGCATGTCGACCTCGTAGAGCGCGCCCTCGTTGGTATGGGCCGTGAGCGCCGTTACCATCTTCTGGCTGAGGCGCGTGTAGTACTGGATGGGCGACAGCGGCTTGGGCCCGTCGGAGGCCTCCATGCCGGCCGGGATGTCGTAGACGAAGATAAGGTCGAGATCGGAGGTCGCCGACATCTCGCGGCTGCCGAGCTTGCCCAGCCCCAGCACCGCCAGGCGCTGGCCCTCGAAGCCGCCATGGGTCTCCGCGAAGCGCCGTTCGACACGAGCGCACAAGGCGGAGATGGTGGCGGCGGCGATATCCGAATAGGCGAGGCCTGCCTGGGCCGGCGTCACGATCCGCTTGAGCTGCTGGACGCCCACCTGGAAGCGGCGGTCGTTGGCCCAGCGTCGCGCCAGGTCGAGGATGTCCTGCTCGTGGTCGACGCGGGCGAGCGTCGCGGAAAGGTCCGCCGTCATCTCCTCAACCGGCGGAAGCGGGCGATAGAAGTCGGGCGACAGCACCGAGTCGAGCAGCAAGGTGCGGCGGGCGAGGTGGGCCGCCAGGCCCGGCGCGCTGCCCATGATCGTCGCCAGCAACTCGAGCAGGGCGGGGTTGGCCTTGAACAGCGAGAAGAGCTGCACGCCCGCGGGCAGGTTGCCGAGGAACAGGTCGAAGTTCAGCAGCGCCTGGTCGGGCGCGGCCGTGCCCCCCAGCTCCTTGAGCAGGCCGGGCATCAACTCCGTGAGCAGTTCGCGGGCGCGCGCCGTGGCGGTCGAACGGTAGCGGCCGTGGTGCCAGCGGCGAACGATGCCGGCGGCGGCCGAGGCATCGCGGAAGCCGAGCGACTTCAGGGTCTCCAGCGTGCCCGGATCGTCGTCGGTGCCGGTGAAGACCAGGTTGCCGCCGGGGCCGGCAAGGCTCGGCGCCTCCTCGAAGAGCCTGGCGTAGTGGCCCTCGACGAGGCGTAGGGTCCGCAGCAGGGCGGCCTGGAACGCCTCCGACGTGTCGTAGCCCAGGAAGGTCGCGACGGCGGCAACGCCGGCTTCGTCGGCCGGAATCGAATGGGTCTGCCGGTCGTCGATCATCTGCAGGCGATGCTCGACGCGGCGCAGGAAGCCGTAGGCCTCGATCAGCTCGTCCGCCGCCTTTTCCGTGATGTGACCGGCGGCCGCGAGCGCGCGCAGGGTGGGGCAGGTAGCGCGCAGCCTGAGGGTGGGATTGCGACCGCCGAAGATCAGCTGCTGGGTCTGGGCGAAGAACTCGATCTCGCGGATGCCGCCGCGGCCGAGCTTCACGTTGTGGCCAATGACCTTCACTGTGCCGCCGCCGCGATGGGCATCGATCTGCCGCTTGATCGAATGGATGTCGTGGATCGCCGCGAAATCGAGGTGCTTGCGCCATATGTAGGGCGTCATGTCGGCGAGGAAGGCCGCCCCTACGGCTTCGTTGCCGGCGACGGGATGCGCCTTGATCATGGCGGCGCGTTCCCAGTTCTGGCCGACGCTCTCGTAGTACAGTTCGGCCGCCTGGACAGACATGGCCAGTGGGGTGGAGCCAGGGTCGGGACGGAGCCGCAGGTCGGTGCGGAAGATGTAGCCGTCGGCCGATGTCTCCGACATGAGCTGGACCAGCAAGCGTGCCGCGCGCACGAAATGGCGCGAAAGCTGCTCGTTTCCCGCCAGCGCCGGGGCATCGCGGTCGTAGAAGAGGATCAGGTCGATGTCGCTCGAATAATTGAGTTCGCCGGCGCCGAGTTTTCCCATGCCCAGGACGGTGAAGGCCGCGGCTTCGGGTTTTCCGCCGAGCACGAGCTGTCCGTCGCGTTCGAGCTGGAGGAGGATCGAGTCGGTGAGGGCGCACAGGCAACCCGAGGCGAAGTCGCTGAGCTGGCCGGTGATGCGGTCGAGCGGCCAGGCGCCGGCGATGTCGGCGACGGCGACCGCGAGCGCCACGCGGCGCTTCAGGCGCCGGAGCCGGGAGGCGATCTCGGCCGGTGTGGCGCCCGTGGAGGCTTCGCTTCGCACGGCGGCCAGTTCGGCCGTCAGGTCGGCTGCCGCAGCGTCCGGGCCATGACGCCATAGATCGGTCATAAAACCCGGGCTCTGTAGCGCCGTTTCCGTCAGGTAGGGACTGTTGCCGAACAGCGCGTCGAGCAACGCAATGGCCGCGGGATCGTCAGGCCGCGCGGCGCGCTCATCCCAGCGTGTCCACGCCACGGCTTGCCGCTCCGGGTCGTGCGGACGTGGTAGGCGGGCGGTCGAAAGCCAAGACATTCAATGTGTCGACGGGTAAATTCTCATGTGCGGCGGAACGCTTGCCCAAGCGTGCCGTCGTCGTCAAGGAACGGAAGAGTCGAGTTTGGTCAAGCGGACCTACCGGGTAGTTCTTCGCATAGCGGTCGGTCTGGTGCTTGCCACGACCGCGCTGGTGGTCGTCGCGGCGATGCGGCTGATGGCCGGTCCTATCGACCTCGATTTCATGAAGCCGCGTATCGCCCGACTGATCGACGCACCGGGCAACGACATCCATCCGGATTTCGACCGGATTTTCTTCGAATGGAGCGGCATAAGCCGGCCGATCAGGCTGGCGTTCACGGGACTTCGGTTCACGAATGGGCAGAATCAGGTCATTGCCACCGCCCCCGAGGCGGCACTTACGTTCGAACCTCGGTCGGTGGTCCAGGGCATGCTCCTGCCGACTTCGATCGCGATCATTCGGCCTGTCATTGAGGCCGACGTCGCACGCGAGGGCGGAGCCTTTCAGCGAATCTTCACGTCGCCGGAGGGCGGCGCGCAGGGCGAGGCGATATCGATCCTGGTCGACCAGCTGCTGGAAGAGCCCAACTACAAATCGCTGATCGGCCAGCTCGATTCGGTGGTGATCGAACGGGCCGACGTCACCATCCGGGATCTGAAAACGGGGCTGAGCTGGAATGCGCCGCAGGCCAGCGCCGAGCTGCGGCGGGACACCGCAGGCGTATCCATCACGGCCAATGCCCGGTTCGCCGGTCATGGCGACCCGGTCGACCTCTCGCTGTCCGGTGTCTACACCCGCGATCGCAGCCGGATCTCGCTGGAGGCCAAGGTCTCAGGATTCAAACCGTGGATCTTCGCCGATCTTTCTTCCGATCTCGCCATTCTCCGCGGTGTCGACCTTGCCCTCTCGGGACGTCTGCAGATCGAGGGGACGGGGAAAGGCGAGGTCAAGACGGTGGCCGTGGACATCAACGGTGCCAATGGCAGCGTTACCCTGCCGGGCATCCTGCCGGTGGCGCATCAGGTGCGCTCGATGGATGCGCGGTTCAGCATCGACAATGTCGAGCATACCTCCCGGATCGAGCGCGTCGACTTCGACTTCGGCGCGGCGAGGGTGGTCGTCACCGGCGCCGGCCACCGTGTCTCCGAAACGCGTCACTTCGCCGGCCGCGCCGAGATCCGGCAGATCCCGGTCGACAGACTGGCTGACTACTGGCCGTTGGAGTTCGCCGAAGGCGGCCGCCGGTGGGCGATCACCAACGTCACGGCCGGGACCATCGACGTCGCCGCCGAGTTCGCGGCGAGCGCGCCTGTCGACCATATCGCCGACATGAAGATGGACCGCATGGCGGCCTTTCTCGACTATGGCGGACTGACCGTCCGGTACATGCCGCACATGCCGGAGATGCGGGATGTATCCGGGAAGGCCCGCTACGAGAATGGAAATCTGCACTTCGACATTGCGCGCGGCGGCGCGGTCAACCTCAAGGTGACCGACGGCACGATCGACCTTACGGGGCTCGACAAGCCAGCGCCGCAAATGGCGGCGATCCGCCTGCCGATCACCGGCTCGGCGCAGGACGTCATGCGCTTCCTGGCGCGGCCGCGGCTCGGCCTGCCCAAGGAAACGCTCTACGACCATCGTCGCCTGGGCGGCCAGGTCGCGGTCGACGTGTCGTTGAGCTTCCCGCTGATCGATGCGCTGACCGTCGCCGAGATCGACGTCGCGGCTGACGCGCAACTCACCGCCTTTTCGCTGAAGGACGTATTGGGAGATGTCGATCTCACCGATGCGACGGCGCGGGTGAAGTACGGCAATTCCGAGCTGAGTGTGGTGGGGCAGGGCAAACTCGACGGCAGTGCCGTCGACGTTACCTGGCGCGAGATGTTCGCGGCGAAGGCTCCGTTCCGCCGGCGGTACGACGTGAAGGGGACGGTACCTGCAGGCCTCGTCGAGAAGGCCGGGTTCCCCTCGATCGAACCCTACGTCGCCGGCCCCATCGGCACGAACCTGCATTATCAGGTCGCGACCAACGGGACCGGCGAGGTCGGTGGCCGTTTCGACATGAAGGCCGCAAAACTGGACGTCACGCCGCTGGCCTGGAGCAAGGAGGCGGGCACGGAGGCGCTCGCGACCATGACTCTGAAACTCGCCGCTGGCGGGAAGATCACGACGGCCGACCTTGATGGACGCGGCGGTGGACTGCAGGTCAAGGGGCAGGTGCGATTCGGCGGCGACAGCAGCGTGCAGCAGATCAGCCTGCAGCAGGTCAAGCTCGGCCAGACCGACATTGCCGTCGACTGGCGGCGGCATCCGGGCGGCGTCGACATTGCGATCAAGGGGCAGGCGCTGGAACTGCAGCGTGTGCGTGACATGCTGCACAGCCGCAACCATGTCGCCGCCCGTGAACCGAAAGGCGCGGCCTCGGTCTCGCGGACCAGCACAAAGGCCCAGATTCAGCTGCAGAACGTCATCGTGAAGCGAGGGTCTCTAGGTTATCTCAATGGTCGCCTTGAACTCGTTGGCGACCGGGTTGCCTCGGCGGACCTCACGATGGGCGGCGGCAAGGGGACGACCCTTCGGATCACACCGGTCGCCCAGGGCCGCACACTGTTTTTCTACGTCGCCGACTTCGGCCAGCTGCTCACCGAAGCCGGCTGGATCGATGGGCTGGTCGGCGGTTATCTGCACATCGAAGGGAAGTTCAACGACACCTGGGCGGATCCGCCGCTCGACGGCACGCTCAAGATGGGCCCCTTTCGACTCCAGAGGATGACGCCCCGCCGCGACATCGGCACGCTCAATTCGGCGATCGACGGATTGAACAGTGCGGGCAACGCGCTGCAGCAGTTCGACAGCCTGAGCGCCAACCTGACCAAGGCAGGAGATGTCATTCAGATCCGAAACGGCCGCACCAGCGGCCAGTCGATCGGGTTGACGACGCAGGGCGTCATTGACCTCGGCAATGACTCCGCACGGCTGAACGGCATCGTCGTGCCGGCCTTCGCACTGAACAATCTCCTGTCCAACGTACCGCTGCTCGGGCCGCTCCTGACCGGTGGCAAGGACGGCGGTATGTTCGCCGTCTCCTACCAGCTTCATGGTCCGTTCGATGACCTGAAGACCGACGTCAACATGATGTCGGCGATGGCGCCGGGTGCTCTTCGCGATGTCTTCAGTTTACCGTCCAAGGCCGGCACGGAAGCGCCGGGTCAGCCCATCGGGTCGCCGGAGATGCAGCGCGCGCCCTGATCGCTTCTAGACGACGCGCACCAGGACGTGGCGCTTGCGCCCGGCCGAAAGCTTCAACGTCCCTTCGGCATCGAGATCGCCTTCTCCCACCGTCGCCGTGTCATTGGCGATCGGCTTGTCGTTCAGGCGACCGCCGCCCCCCTTGATGAGCTTGCGGGCCTCGTTCCTGCTCTCGGCAAGCCCGGCTTCGTGCATCAGCTCGAACGCGGCAATGCCGGCCTTCAGCTTGGCGCGAGGCAGTTCGACCGTCGGCAAGGTATCCGCCTTGGCCCCTTCCTCGAAAGTGCGCCGGGCCGTCTCGGCCGCACTCTCGGCGGCCTGCTTGCCATGGGCGAGTGTGGTGACTTCCGTGGCCAGGATCTTCTTGGCCTCGTTGATCTCCTGGCCCTGCAGCGCTTCGAGTCGCGCCACCTCCGACAGCGGCAGGTCGGTGAACAGCTTCAGGAACCGGCCGACATCGGCATCTTCGGTGTTGCGCCAGTACTGCCAGAAATCATACGGCGAGAGACGTTCCGGATTGAGCCACACCGCGCCGGCGGCCGTCTTGCCCATCTTGGCGCCCGAGGCGGTGGCGAGCAGAGGCGAGGTCAGCGCGAAGAGTTCGGCACCCTGCATGCGGCGGCCGAGATCGGCGCCCATGACGATGTTGCCCCACTGGTCCGATCCTCCCATCTGCACGATGCAGTTGTGGCGCTTGTTCAGTTCCACGAAGTCGTAGGACTGCAGGATCATGTAGTTGAATTCCAGGAACGAGAGCGGCTGGTCGCGCTCGAGCCGCAGCCGCACCGAGTCCATGGTGAGCATGCGGTTGACCGAGAAGTGCCGGCCCACGTCGCGCAGCAGCGGGATGTAGAGGAGGCCCTCAAGCCAGTCGGCGTTGTTGGCCATCACCGCGTCGGTCGCGCCCTCGCCGAAGGTAAGGTAGTTGGAGAAGCTCCGCTTGATGCTCGCCATGTTGGCGTCGATCTGCGCCGGCGTGAGCAGTTGGCGCGTCTCGTCGCGGCCCGAGGGATCGCCGACCTTGGTCGTGCCACCGCCCATCAAGGCGATCGGCTTGTGACCGCTCTTCTGCCACCAGCGCAGCAGCATGATCTGCAGCAGGTGGCCGACATGCAGCGAATCGGCGGTGCAGTCGAAGCCGATATAGGCCGTGCGGACGCCGCTCGACAGCAACTCGTCGAGGCGTGCGGTGTCACTGCACTGATGCACCATGCCGCGCTCGTGCACGATGCGCATGAAATCCGACTTGAAACCCGACATCTTCCGCTCGGTCCGTTGCTTGGCTGATTGTCCCTGAAGGCGCCGGGGGTGTAACACATTCCCCCCATGGCTTCATCTTTCCTGCGGGCCCTTGGCCTGATGAGCGGCACCTCGGTCGACGGTGTCGACGTGGCGCTGATCGAGACCGACGGCGAGCGCGTGGCCGCGTTCGGGCCGGCCCTGACGGTGCCTTATCCGGACGAGGCCCGTCGCATCATCCGAGCGGCGTTCGGCGCCACGGCGAAGACGGAGGCGACGCGAGCGGCCGAGCAGGTCGTCACCGAAATGCACGTGGCTGCCGTGCGTGCGTGGGCCACGAAGACGGGTATCGCGCCCGCTACGCTCGATCTCGTGGGCTTCCACGGCCAGACCATCACGCATCAGCCCGACCGCCGCTTCACTTGGCAGATCGGCGACGGCGCCGTTCTCGCGCAGGCACTGGGCGTGCGGGTAGTCAACGACCTGCGTCGCGACGACGTGGCGGCGGGTGGGCAGGGGGCGCCGCTGGTGCCCGTCTATCATGCCGCACTCGCGGCCGACCTGAAGCGACCGCTCGCCGTCGTAAATGTCGGCGGCGTGGGCAACGTGACCTGGATCGGCGCCGACGGGGCGCTGCTGGCCTTTGATACGGGCCCTGGCAACGGACCGATCGACGATTGGTGCGCGCGCCGGGCCGGGCAACGCTGCGACACGGACGGTGCGCTGGCCGCGGCGGGCACTGTCAATCGCGGACGGCTGGAACGCTTCGCCGAGCACCGCTTCTTCACGAAGGCGCCGCCCAAGTCGCTCGATCGCGGCGACTTCAACGACGCCTGGGCCGAGGGCCTCAGCGTCGTCGACGGGGCGGCCACGCTGACGCGAGGTACCGCCCGCGCCATCGCGCTGGCGGCCAGGCACTTTCCGGCACCGGTGTCGCAGTGGGTGATCTGTGGCGGTGGCGCGCGCAATCCGACGCTGCTGCGGGCCATCGCGGAGGAAACGGCGGCCAGGGTGGTGACGGCAGGGGATCTCGGTTGGGACGGCGATGCCCTGGAGGCGCAGGCCTTCGCGTTCCTTGCGGTGCGTTCCCTGCGCGGGCTGCCGCTGACGTTTCCAGGGACCACCGGCGCGCCGCGTCCGATGACGGGCGGCCGGCTCAGCGATCCTTGATCAAGGAGCCCTGATCAGGGCTCCTTGTTGCTCGTCGCGCGACCCGGCGGATTGAGCAGGCTCTTGGCGACGTACTTGTCGACATCGACCGCGAGCTTGTCGAGCGAGTCGTGGAAGAAGTGGTTGGCGCCCTTGATGGTGCGGGACTCGACCGTGATGCCCTTCTGCAGCGACAGGCGCGCCACCAGCTTCTGGATGTCGGCCTGCGGTACCACCTCGTCCTTCTCCGCGCCGACGATCAGACCGGAGGAAGGGCAGGGGGCGAGGAAGGCGAAGTCGTAGGAATTGGCCGGCGGCGCCACCGAGACGAAGCAGTCGATCTCGGGCCGGCGCATCAGCAGCTGCATGCCGATCCACGCGCCGAACGAGTAGCCGGCGATCCAGCACGACTTGGCGTCGGCGTTCATGCCCTGCAGCCAGTCGAGCGCCGCGGCGGCATCGGACAATTCGCCCATGCCGTTGTCGAAGCGTCCCTGGCTGCGGCCGACGCCGCGCGTGTTGAACCGCAGCACCGAAAAGCCGCGATTCACGAAAACATGGAACAGCGAGAAGACGACCTTGTGATTCATCGTCCCGCCATATTGCGGGTGCGGATGAAGGATCAGCGCAATCGGCGCGCGCTCTTCCTTGCTCTGGTGATAGCGGCCCTCAAGGCGACCTTCGGGGCCGGTAAACATCACGTCAGGCATCGAGACTCCGGTTCTTCACCCTGATCGACCCTCTGGTCGTAACCGATCTGGCGGTTGTTTGGTGGGGATTCTCGATACTTGACCAACCCGCTAGGATTAATTAAATCCGAGCGGCGCAGTTGGTTTTGCCTAGAACCCCTGTCTGGGGCGCTGGCATATCGTAGCAACGCCTTGGTTTTCAAGAACTTTTGGCGTTTCCATAGCGAAGACCGGCCGATTCCGGTCGTGAGGAGGATGCTGTGAAGCTCAGCACCAAGGGACGTTACGCCGTCATGGCGATGGTCGATCTGGCGCGCCACGCCCAGGTAAAGCCGGTTTCCCTGTCGGATATCGCCACCCGGCAGGAAATCTCCTTGTCATACTTGGAGCAGCTTTTCGCCCGTCTGCGGCGGGCCGGTCTGGTGAAGAGTGTCCGCGGCCCCGGCGGCGGCTATCGTCTGGCGAGGGGCTCGGCGGACACGAGGGTGTCGGAAATCATCCTGGCGGTCGACGAGCCGATCAGCGCCACGCGCTGCACCGAGATGGGCGCCACCGGCTGCCGGGCCGACCGCAGCAAGTGCCTGACGCACGACCTGTGGGAAGAACTCGGCAACCAGATTCATCTGTTCCTGAGTTCTGTGACCCTGCTCGACGTGCTGGAGCGCAAGCTCGCGCCCCGCTTCCTCGAGGCGCCGGCCGCGGCGAACACCGAATCCCCGATGGCCGCGGCCAGTTAGTCCGGAACGTCCGATGTCGGCTCGCGCTTACCTGGATCACAACGCCACCAGCCCTCTGAGGCCGGCGGCGCTCGATGCCATGGTCGACGCGCTGCGGGCAGGCGGCAATCCGTCGTCAATCCACGGGGTGGGGCGCAAGGCACGGGCGATCGTCGACAAGGCACGCCGCGAAGTCGCTGCCGTGGTAGGCGCACTGCCGGCCGAGACGATCTTCACGTCGGGCGGGACCGAAGCCAACAATCTGGCGCTGTCCGGTGCCGGTCGGCGGCGGGTGCTGGTGTCGGCCATCGAACATGACAGTGTGCGTCGTGCCGGGCCTCAGGCGGAAATCCTTCCGGTCGATGGCGACGGTGTTCTCGATCTCGCGGCCCTGGAGCGCGCGCTCGCTGCTTCGGCCGAGCCAGCCCTGGTGTCGGTGATGCTGGCGAACAACGAGACCGGCGTGCTGCAGCCGATTGCCGAAGTCGTGCGCCTGGCGCAGGCAGCCGGCGCGCTGGTCCATTGCGATGCCGTCCAGGGGGTGGGCAGGGTGCCGGTCGATCTCCATGGTCTCGGCGTCGACTATCTGAGCCTTTCCGCCCACAAGCTCGGCGGCCCGACGGGCGTCGGGGCACTGGTGCTCCGCAGCGGCGCACCGCTGCAGCCCGATCGCCGTGGTGGAGGGCAGGAATCAAATCGCCGTGCGGGTACAGAGAATGTCGCAGGCATTGCCGGCTTTGGCGCCGCTGCCGCGCAGGCGGCTTGCGGCCTTGATGTGACGGCCCTCCGCGATCAGCTTGAGGTTGCTCTTGTGCAGATTGCGCCTGGAGCCAAAGTTTTCGGTGTAAAGACACCCCGGATCGGCAACACGACGTGCATTTCGATGCCGGGCGTGCCCGCCGAAACGCAGGTCATGGCGTTCGATCTTGTCGGCGTCTGCATCAGTGCCGGAGCAGCCTGTTCATCCGGGAAGGTACAGCGGTCGCCGGTTCTGGAGGCGATGGGCGTGCCGGCGGCGGAGGCAGGCTGCGCGACCCGCATCAGCCTGGGCTGGAATAGCGAAGCCGCCGACATCGAACGCTTGATCGCGGCATGGCAGAACCTATATATCCGAGTAAGACAGTCGGATATTTCCCACACCGATTCTAGGGCCAGGGCAGCGTAGGAGTAACGAGGGGTTAGCATGACAGCCATTACCCAAATCCGGCGCAACGACCAGCCGATCTATCTCGACTATCAGGCCACGACGCCGATGGATCCGCGCGTCCTCGAGGCGATGATGCCTTACTTTACCCATAAGTTCGGCAATTCGGGCTCGCGCAGCCATGCCTATGGCTGGGAAGCCGAGGAGGGCACCGAGAAGGCGCGGGCCCAGGTCGCGAAGCTGATCGGTGCCGACGAAAAGGAAGTGATCTTCACCTCCGGCGCCACCGAGTCGAACAACCTCGCGATCCGCGGCGTGGCCGAGTTCTACAAGGACCGCAAGAACCACATCATCACCACGGTCACCGAGCACAAGTGCGTCCTCGATACCTGCCGCCATCTCGAGCAGCAGGGCTTCGACGTGACCTATCTGCCGGTCCGCCAGGACGGGCTGCTGGACCTCGACGTGCTGCGCGCGGCGATCACCGACAAGACCGTCCTCGTCTCGGTGATGGCGGTGAACAACGAGATCGGCGTCATCCAGCCGCTGGCCGAGATCGGCAAGATATGCCGCGAGAGGAAGGTGTTCTTCCATACCGATGCGGCCCAGGCCGCCGGCAAGATCCCGCTCGACGTCGAGGCGCTCAACATCGACCTGATGAGCATCTCGGGCCACAAGATCTACGGGCCCAAGGGCATCGGCGCGCTCTACGTCCGGCGCAAGCCGCGCGTGCGTCTGGTGCCGATGATCGTCGGCGGCGGCCAGGAGCGCGGCTTCCGTTCCGGGACCCTGCCCACGCCGCTCTGCGTCGGTCTGGGCGAGGCGGCCGAGATCTGCATGAAGGAGATGGACGACGAGGCCAAGCGGCTGAAGAAGCTGCAGGATCGCATGCTGAACGGGCTGCGCGCCAAGCTCACCGACATTGTCGTCAACGGCGATCTGGAACACCGCATTCCGGGCAACCTCAACATCAGCTTCGCGTATGTGGAAGGCGAGTCGCTGATGATGGGCATCAAGAACCTGGCCGTGTCCTCCGGCTCCGCCTGCACGTCCGCCTCGCTCGAGCCCAGCTATGTGCTGCGCGCGCTCGGCGTGGAGGAGGAGATGGCCCATACCTCGCTGCGCATCGGCCTCGGCCGCTTCACGACCGAGCATGAGGTCGACACGGCGGTCGACGAGCTGGTTCGCCACGTCAACAAGCTGCGTGAAATGAGCCCGCTCTGGGAGATGGCCCAGGAAGGCATCGACATCAAGTCCATCGAGTGGGCTGCCCACTGACGTATCGGGCGCCGCTCGACAATTGAGGAGAGAGTCATGGCTTACAGTGAGAAGCTGATCGATCACTACGAGAATCCACGCAACATCGGCTCGTTCGACAAGACGGCCGAGGATGTCGGCACCGGCCTGGTCGGCGCGCCCGCCTGCGGCGACGTGATGAAGCTGCAGATCAAGGTTGGCCCGGATGGGCTGATCGAGGATGCGAAGTTCAAGACCTTCGGTTGCGGCTCGGCCATTGCCTCCAGCTCACTCGTCACCGAGTGGGTCAAGGGCAAGACGATCGACGAGGCCGAGACGATCAAGAACACCGACATCGCGCGCCACCTGGCGTTGCCGCCGGTGAAGATCCACTGCTCTGTCCTCGCTGAGGACGCGATCAAGGCGGCGATCGCCGACTATCGCGCAAAGGCGACCAGGAAGGCCGAGTAGCTCATTTTCGGAGCCAATCGTATGACCACGACCACCGAAACATCCAAGCCGGCAGCGCCCGCCGCGCCACGGCCGCGCCGTCCCCGTCCCAAGCTGATGACGGTGACGCCGCTTGCGGCCGAGCGCGTGAAGGCGCTGATTGACGGTCGTGGCAAGCCGACGGCGGGTGTCCGCATCGGCGTGCGCACCAAGGGCTGCTCGGGCCTCAGCTATACGCTGGAGTTCGCCGACAAGCAGGAGCCGATGGACGAGGTCATCGAGGCCGAGGGCATCAAGCTCCTGGTCGATCCAAAGGCGTCGCTGTTCCTGATCGGCACCGAGATGGACTACGAGGAAGAGAAGCTGAAGTCGGGCTTCGTGTTCCGGAATCCGAACGAGAAGGGCCGCTGCGGCTGCGGCGAATCCTTCCACGTCTGAAGACCATGGATCATTTCGCGCGGCTGGGACTGCCGGCGGCGCTCGACCTCGACGCAGCCGCACTCGACCGGGTCTATTTCGCGCTTCAGCGGCAGTGGCATCCCGACCGCTTCGTCTCCAGGCCGCCCGATGAGCGGGCGCGGGCCTCGGCCGAAGCCGCCTCGCTGAACGAAGCCTATCGCACGCTGAAGGACCCCTTGAGCCGCGCCTTCTACATGGCCGGCATGGCGGGGGTGGACCTGCCGGGTGACGGCAAGACGATCGACGACCCGGATCTGCTGATGGAAGCCATGGAAGCGCGCGAGGCGCTGCATGATGCCGACACGCTGGACGCAGTCGACAAGCTGGCTGCCGAAGCGCGCCAGGACGTCCAGAAGGCGCTGGCGGAGCTTGCGAGTTTGTTCTTGGCAAACGACAGGGGCGCCATCAGAAAGGCGCTCCTTCGCCTGCGCTACCTCGACAAGTTCGCCGAGGAAGCGCGGGCTCGACGCATGAACATCGATCGGTCGAACGCATGACCTTGTTGGAGATCCACGAACCGGGCGAAACGCCCTTGCCGCATGCCGGCGAGGGCTCGCTGGCGGTCGGCATCGATCTCGGCACGACGAATTCGGTGGTCGCGATCGCGCGCGACGGGACGCCGGCGGCGTTGCACGACGAGACGGGCATGGCACTCGTGCCGTCGGTCGTGGCCTATCCCGACGCGGGCGGTGTTCTGGTGGGAGACGAGGCGCGCGCTTTGGTGAGCAGCGAGCCGCGCAACGTCGTGGCGTCGATCAAGCGCCTGATGGGCCGCGGCGCCGCTGATCTCCATGCCGTGGCCGGCGTGCTGCCCTACGAGGTGGAGCCAGGCACCGGCGAGACCGACATGGTCAAGCTGCGCATCGGCGGCAGGGCGCGCTCGCCTGTCGAGATCTCCGCCGAAATCCTGAAGGCCCTGCGCGCCCGCGCCGAGGCAGCACTCGAAAAGCCCGTCGAGCGCGCCGTCATCACCGTGCCGGCCTATTTCGACGATGCTGCCCGCACTGCGACCCGCGATGCGGCGCGCGTGGCCGGTCTCGAAGTGCTCCGGCTGGTCAACGAGCCGACCGCCGCCGCTCTGGCCTATGGACTCGACAAGGGCTCAGAGGGACTCTACGCGGTCTACGATCTGGGCGGCGGCACCTTCGACTTCTCACTGCTGCGGCTCGAGAAGGGCGTGTTTCAGGTGCTGGCCACCGGCGGCGATACGGCGCTGGGCGGTGACGACTTCGATCGGACGATTGCCGAGCGCATGCTGGATGAGCGCAAGCGTGATGGCCTCGCCGACCAGATCGATGAGACGGCGGTTAAGGCGGCGCTTTCGCTGTCCCGCCACATGAAGGAACAGCTTTCCGACCGCGACCAGACCTCGGGTCGTCTCGAGGTTGCCGGTGTCCCGTCCTTCCATACTCTGACGCGCGAAGAGTTCGACGCCATGGTCGAAACCTACGTGGCGCGCACGCTCGAGATCTCCCGCAGCGTGCTGGCCGATGCCGGTATGGTTGCGGCGGACATCGAGGGAGTGGTACTGGTCGGCGGCTCGACGCGTGTGCCGCTGGTGCGCACGAAGGTCGCGGGGATGATAGGCAAGCCGCCGCTCACCGACATCGATCCCGACGAGGTCGTGGCGCTGGGCGCCGCGCTGCAGGCCGAGGCCTTGACCGGCGGCGGCGACACGCTGCTGCTCGACGTGACGCCGCTGTCGCTCGGCCTCGAGACGATGGGCGGCATCGTCGAGAAGATCGTGCCGCGCAACACGCCGATTCCCGCCCAGCTCGCGCAGGATTTCACCACCTATCAGGACGGCCAGAGCGCCATGTCGATCCATGTGGTCCAGGGCGAACGCGAGATGGTCGCCGACTGCCGCAGCCTCGCACGCTTCGAGCTTCTGGGGATCCCCGCGATGACGGCCGGCGCGGCGCGCATCCGTGTGAGCTTCGCCGTCGACGCCGACGGGCTGCTCACGGTTGCGGCCGAGGAGCGGACGACCGGCGTGGCGCAGAGGATCGAGGTGAAGCCGTCCTACGGCCTCAGCCACGAGGACATGGCCGACATGCTCTACGACAGCATGGACAATGCCGAGGTCGATATGAACCTGCGCCTCCTGACCGAGGCGAGGGTCGAGGCGAGGCGTGGCATTCTGGCGCTGGAGGCAGCCCTCGCGAAGGATGGCAAACTGCTGTCGGGCGACGAGCGCGCGGCGATCGATGCGGGTCGGGTGCGGCTGGAAACGGCGATGGACGGCGAGAGCCGGGACGAGATCAACGCGGCGGCCGAGGCACTCGAGACGCTGTCCAAGCCCTTCGCGGAGCGGCGGATGGACCGCGGTATCCGCGAGGCGCTGTCGGGCATGTCGATGGGCGATCTGGAAAGCCGGGTCGGCGAGTAGTGGAGCAAGAGAGCGAGAGATGCCGAAGATGACGTTTGTCCTGCGGGACGGGACGCGCAAGGAAGTCGATGCGCCCTTGGGCCTTTCGGTGCTCGAGATCGCTCACCGCAACCACATCGACATCGAAGGAGCCTGCGAAGGCTCGCTCGCCTGTTCGACCTGCCATGTCGTGGTCGAGAACGTCTGGTTCGAGAAGCTCGCGCCCGCCAGCGACGACGAGGAAGACATGCTCGACCTTGCGTTCGGTCTCACGCACACGTCGCGCCTGGGATGCCAGATCCGCATGGCGGAGGCTCTCGACGGGCTGGTGGTCAAGCTTCCGGCGGCGACCCGCAACATGATGGTCGACAAGTAGGAGAGACCGATGGCCCGCAAGCTGCGCTGGACCGACGTGCAGGACATCGCGATCGAGCTGGAGGAGCGTCATCCCGACGTCGATAACGTCAACCTGCGCTTCACCGACCTGCACCGCTGGGTGATGGAGCTGCCGGATTTCGAGGACCATGCCGGGCGCTCGAACGAGAAGATCCTCGAGGCGATTCAGGCCGCCTGGATCGACGAGCGCGACTAGCGCCGGCGCTTGCCACGCGCCGCAATTTGGCCGGATATGTGGGCGACACACCATGATCCGGGAGGGGTCCCCATGATCGCGACGAGAGTGCGTCCACTGCTGCTGCCGCTGGTGCTGGCAGCGGGACTGGGCGCTTGTGCGTCCAATGCCGTTCAGCCCGGCATAGTGAGTTCGAGTACGCCGGTCTATGGCAGTCCGTCGAACGTCCCTGCGCCCGGAGCGCCAACACAGGTCGCCTACAGCACGCCGGTCGGCGGCCCCGGCCGCGTCGTCTCCATTCGCGAGGTTGGCCTCGCGGGCAGCGGCGGCTCCGGGGGCGGCAATGGCGCCCTGATGGGCGGCATCATCGGCGGCGGCGTCGGTGCCACGATCGGTGCCATCACCAGCCAGACGGTGGGCGGCGGCCTGGTCGGGCTGCTGCTCGGCACGGTGGGTGGCGCGATTGCCGGCACCATCGCTGACGGACAGCGCAGCGGAGGCCGCGGAATCGAGGTCACGGTCCAGCGTGACGACGGGCAGAGCGTTACCGTCGCGCAGCGCGATGACGGGGACGTCCAGCTCGGTGACCGCGTACAGGTCGTACAGGATGGCCGCGGTGTTGCGCGGGTCGTGCGCGATACGACGCGCGCCCCGGATTGAACCCCTCACGTTCGTTTTGATCGAAGAGTGCGAAAGGTGTCCCTTCAGATGTTCGGCAAATGGCGTGTAAGCCTCATCGTTCCAGCCGTCCTCGCAACGGGATTGAGCGCCTGTAACGGCAGCAGCGGCGCGGTTCAGCCCGGCGTGGTCAACACCTCCGCGCAGGGCGCGAGCTATCGCGGCGAGCAGGGCCGGGTGGTCTCCATTCGCGAAGTGCAGGTTCGCGGAAGCCGGGGTTCCGGCGTGAACGACGGCACACTGATCGGCGGCGGCCTGGGCGCGGTTGGCGGTGCCGTGGCCGGCGGTGCGATCACCAACTCGGCGGGGGGCGCCGTGGTCGGCGGCCTGCTGGGGGCGGTGGCGGGCGGCATTGCCGGGACCGCGGTCGACCAGAACGCACCCCGTCGCGGCATTGAGGTGACGGTCCAGCGCGACGACGGGCAGCGCGTGACGGTCGCACAGCGCGACGACGGCGACGTTCAGATGGGCGACCGGGTCGCCATCGTCTACGACCGCAACGGCGTCGCCAAGGTCGTGCGCGACAGCGGCACCCGCCGCGACTAGCCGCGGCTGGCGGGGGCCGGGGGCGAGGCCTATATAGGCCCCGCCATGTCCCGCGCGACCTCCCTGAATTCCCTCGGCATCGACAAGGCGCCCGCGGACACCCGCGTGGTCGTCGCCATGTCGGGCGGCGTCGATTCGTCGGTGACGGCCGCGCTCCTCAAGGAGCAGGGCTATGACGTGGTGGGCGTTACGCTCCAGCTCTACGACCACGGCGTTGCGGTGGGGAAAACAGGGGCCTGCTGCGCCGGCCAAGACATCCAGGACGCGCGCCAGGTCGCCGAGCGCCTGTCGATTCCGCACTACGTGCTGGACTATGAGAGCCGCTTCCGCGCCGAGGTTATGGAGTCCTTCGCCGATGCCTATGCGCGGGGTGAGACTCCCGTGCCGTGCATCGCCTGCAATCGGACCGTCAAGTTCCGCGACCTGCTGAAGACCGCCCGCGAACTGGGCGCCGAGGCCCTGGCGACCGGCCACTATGTCCGTCGCGTGATCGGCGAGGCGGGCCCGGAGTTGCATCGCGGCGCAGATCCGGCGCGTGACCAGAGCTACTTCCTGTTCGGCACGACGCGTGAGCAGCTCGAGTTTCTGCGCTTCCCGTTGGGCGATCTGCCCAAGAGGGAGACGCGTGCGCTGGCCGGGCGCTTCGACCTCGTGGTCGCGGACAAGCCCGACAGCCAGGACATCTGCTTCGTGCCCAACGGCAACTATGCGTCGGTCGTCCAGAAGCTGCGGCCGGAGGCCGTGGAGCCGGGCGACATCGTCGACATGGCGGGCAGCGTGGTGGGCCGCCACGAGGGGATCGTGCGCTACACGGTCGGCCAGCGTCGCGGTCTGGCGCTAGGCGGGCGCGACGGCACCGACAACGATCCTCTCTATGTCGTGCGCCTCGAGCCCGCGACCCGTCGCGTCGTTGTCGGCCCGCGCTCGGCGCTCGGCCGTGACAAGATCACGCTGTATGACGTGAACTGGCTGGATGCTCCTCACGAGGGACGTCTGCCGGTGCAGGTCCGCGTGCGCTCCAGCCAGTCGTTGCGTCGCGCCGAGATCGAGCTGACGGACGAAGGGGCGGTCGTTCGCTTTGCCGAGCCGGAAGTCGGCGTCTCGCCCGGACAGGCCTGCGTTGTGTACGATGCTGCGACGGGCAGCCGCGTCCTGGGCGGCGGCTTCATCCGACGCTCTCCATAAATCCGTAACCGCCGCGTCACCGGTTGCCCGGATAAGGCCGGGCATGACGAGCGACATCACCCAGCGTCCCTTCTCGCGTCGCGATTCCCTCGCGGCGCTCCTTCTGGCCTTCTCGGCAGCGGCGCCCTCGGCGGCGCGGGCGGACATCTATCCCGCCAAGCCGGTCAAGCTGATCATTCCCTATCCACCGGGCGGCGGTACCGACATCACCGGGCGGGCGATGGCGGCACGTCTGTCGGACCTGCTCGGCCAAACGGTGGTCATCGAGAACAAGCCCGGCGCCACCGGCATGATCGGCGCCGCGAGCGTCGCGAAGGCGCCGGCCGACGGCTACACGGTGCTGTTCGGCGCGGCGAGTGAAATGGCGATCAACGCCAGCCTGTTCAAGAACATGACCTACGATCCGCGCACCGACTTCGAGCCGGTGACGCTGGTGGCGACCTTCCCCCTTGTCTTCGTGGCACCGGCGAACTCGACTCAGTCCCTCCAGGAACTGATCGAAGCCGCGCGCGCCCGGCCCAATACGATCAGCTACGGATCGATCGGCAGCGGCAGCCCGCAGCATCTCGCGGCCGAACTCCTGTCGAGCATGGCCAAGGTCAGGTTCCTCCACATCCCCTACAAGGGCTCGGGCCCGCTGGTGCAGGATGCCGTGGGCGGACACATCAACATGGCCGTGAGCAGCGTGCCGCCGGCGGTGCCGCTGGTCCGCGCGGGCAAGCTGCGCGCGCTCGCCGTCACTTCGGCGGTCCGTTCGGAGGCGCTGCCGGACGTGCCGACCATGGCCGAGTTGGGCTTTGCCGGCTACGAGTTCAACACCTGGGTCGGTGTCGCCGTGCCGAAGGGCACCTCGAAGGAGATCGTCGACAAACTGCGTGTCGGCCTGGTCGGCGCGCTTGCAGCCGCCGAAGTCCAGAGCGCCTTGCGCGACCAGGGCGCGGTGCCCGTCGGCTCGACGGCCGAACAGTTCCGCCAGTTCGTGCGCGACGAGGTGGCCAAGAGCGACCGCATCGTTGCGCAGGCAGGCATCCAGCCGGAATGACGATTCCCCGGGGCCGGGCATGGTCTATCATGGTCTCATGAACGCTTCCCGGCCCCGTAGGGCGATCCTGATCGTGTGCGACGGCCTTGGCGCCGAGTGGGTCAGCGAGGCCCACACGCCGACCCTGGCGCGCCTGCTGGCCGGGCACCGCCGCGCCAGCGATCATCGCGCGGTCTTTCCCTCGGTCACGCGCGTCTCCGCCGCCTCGATCGCGACCGGCTGCTTTCCCGGCCGCCATGGGCTCGAAGGCAACCAGATGGCGCTGGTCGAGGCGGGCCGGATCACCGTGCACAATGTCGGCGCGCCGTCCTTCCGCCAGATCATGCGCCGTGTGACCGGGCAGACCTTGCGGGTGCCCACGATGGCCGAGCGGCTGGCGCCCTCGGGCGGGCAGGTCGCCTATTCGAACGTCTCGCCGGGCGCGGCCTATTTCCTCGATCCCGATCATTTCGGCACCGTGCTGCATCGCGCAGGGTCGTTCGGCCCCGGCGGCGCTTCGCTTACCGGCGACGCCCATCTCGACGTGAGCCACGATCTCGACGGCGACATCGAGATGACGCGACGCTTCTGCGAGGAGGTCGTTCCGTCGGAGGATTTCAGGCTGGCAATTCTATGGTTGGCCAACCCGGATCTCACCCTCCATCACGACCCGCTGGGCTCGCCCGAGCACATCCATGCGCTGGAGGTCACTGACGGCCTGGTGGCAAAGGTCGTGGCGACAGTGAAATCGCACGACGACCATTTCGACACCCTGCTCGTGGTCGGCTCGGACCACGGCCACGAAACCATCGGCCGCTCCGTCCACATCGGGAATTGGCTGGCCGGGAACGGCTTGGAGGCCGACTTGCAGGAAGGCCACATCGGCGTCGCTTCGCAGGGCACGTCGGCGCTGATCTACGCGATCGGCTCGGCAAGGGCCGCCGTCGAAGACCTGCTGCCGAAGATGCGCCGCGAGCCGTGGGCCGGCTCGATCCTGACCGGCGAGGCGCTGGCCGAGACCGGTCTGACGGCCGACGCGCTGGTCGCCGCCGTAGACACGACACGTCACGACGAGAGCAACGACCATGGAGTCCGCGGCACGCGCTGGCTGGTCGAGGACGGGGAGGGCACGCCCGAAATCGGCTGCGGCCACCATGGCGGCCTGGGACCGGCCGAAACCCGGCCGTTCCTGACCTTCATCCATCCCGACTTTGGCCAGGGAGAAGCCGGCCGCACGACCAGCCTCGTCGACATCGCACCGACCATCCTGCGCTTTCTGGGAGAGGCCGTGGACGACATGGACGGCGCGCCAATATCGGCCTGAGCGACGATGCCGCATTTCTTGACAGATTACGGCCCCGCCGCATAAAAGCGCCCACCCATGGCTGGGTAGCTCAGCTGGTTAGAGCACGGCACTCATAATGCCGGGGTCGGCGGTTCAAGTCCGCCCCCAGCTACCATTGGGTCTTTTCCTTTGGAAAATCAGGCAGTTAAGGTGGCCCTCGAAAGCGAGGGCCACTTTGACGTTCTGGGACTGTTCTGGGGCCGTTCTCGCGACTGATGGCGGCTCCGGGCACAAAAAATAGCCGCCCGGTGAATTTCCAGGCGGCTCCATTCGTCAGCCTCTCATTTTATCTCAGCCCGCGCCGGCACGACCCAGCGCGGGAAGGGCGGCCGGTTCTTCAGCCGTGTCCCGCCTTATGGCGGACGGCCAGCTTGATCAGCATACCGCGCGCCTCCTGGGCCCGGTCGAAGTCGGCCCGCTATCGAGACGACCGTCGCCCACCGCAACGGGTGCGAGGGAGGTCCCGTACATCAAGACCGTCGGCGAAGGGAACGGCCTTCTAGGTCGGGCACTCCTCGCCCCGCTGGCCGCAGTAGCGCATGGCATTGCGCCGTGTTGGTAGCCCGCAATCGCCCAAAGAAGTCACAGCGCGCCCGCTCATATGCAACGGGCCCCCGTGCTACTGCGCCGACCATGGCAATCACCCCGAGTGCCACCGCAGCGTCTCGCCGCAACCTGGTTCAGCGAATCGAGCGGTTTCTCGGTGCCGTCGATTGGGAGGCGAGGTCGCTGGATACGTGGGAGACGGATCTGATCCGCCGCGCGATAGCCAAGTTGCAGGCAAGCGATTTCGTGACTGGCGAGTACGTGATGATCAAAGTCGAACGACGCGATCTTTACCGCTCCGAAAGGGCAGCAGCCGCCAACGGGCCGACACTGACCACGGACGATGTGCGGGCCAGCTTGGCGCGCGTGCTGAAAGGGACGGCCCGGCCGTGATCATACGGTCGCGGCGGCCGCCGATCTCAACGTGATCAATGCGACAACGAGCGGCAAGGTCAACATGGGGTCGGTCTTGACGGTCACAAGTTCTCTGTCGGATCTTGCAGTCATATATTCCACTTCCGATTTTCGGAGAGTGTGCCCCTGAATGTTTTATGAGATCAGACAAGGAATTCTCCCGCTCGCCCTGCGCAGCATCAGGCGCCTCGGCGACCTGGAGCGTGCCGGTCTCCTGATCGAGTCGCTGGCGAAGCATTGGCGCGACGGCAAGCCTTTCGAGCTCCTGATCATTGCTCCCAATCGCGATGCAGAGCTGCTGCGGTCCAATCTGCCGCGTTTTCCCAACATCGAAGTGACGGTGCGCCGCGAGAGCGATTTCTTCCCGGCCTTCAGCTCGTTCTATTTGATGACCGGGTGGTACCGGCAGCAGATCGTGAAGCTGCATGTGCCGGCGGTGCTGGGCTTTGCGGGCTACTTCACCCTCGATTCCGATGTCTGCTGCGTCGGCGACTTCGATTCACGGACCTTCGTGCAACATGACCGGGCCCTGTCCCGCTGGGAGCCCAAGCAGCATCACGATTGGTGGCAGAGCGCGTCGGAGGTGATCGGTATCCCCTACGATCCCAGGTCACACGGGCTCTCGGTCACGCCGAACATCCTGCATGGCGACCTGGCCCGGATGACCCTCGACCAGGTGCGCGGTCGCCGCGTGAACGCGATGACGTCGCTGGTGCTCTGGAGGGCCCGCAAGCCGTTCCAGGTGCCATGGACTGAGTATTCGCTCTACACCAGCGTGGCGGAGATCAGCGGCACGCTGTTCGACTATCACGCCGAGTGGGACACCTGTTACACGTCGGATGTGCAGCTGTTCTCGGAGCAATCCTGCGTCTGGGGCGCCGACGATTTCGAGCGCCTGGTTCGGCTGCCGAACGGCACGGACCCCGGCGGCAAGTTCATCATCGTGCAGAGCCACGCGCGCATCCCGCTCCAGCAGGTGCGCGACTACTGCCTGAGCTTCGCCGGTTAGTTCACGCGCAGCCGTGTCCCGTCTTATGGCGGACGGCCAGCTTGATCAGCATGCCACGCGCCTCCTGGGCCCGGTCGAAGTCAGCCGTATAGCGCTCCAGTTCCTTGTCCGTCACCCAGCCGAATATCGTTTTCAGGCTGAAATTGTTCGCCAGCAAGTCTCGGTGATTTCGCAGCCACCAATGGGTCGCAGCCTTGCGCATGCTGTGCGCGCTGAGGCCCTCGGGCAGTCCGCAGTCCCGCCGCCACTCGCGAATGCGGTTCCCAAGGCCCTCGGTGCACGAATAAGGGCGATCGTGGGCGGAGTGGATGAAGACCAAGCGGTCGGCCGGCACCTCCGAGATCAGGGCGTCCAGCTCAGGTACCATGGGAATGACCGCAATGCTGTCCGATTGGCGGAAAGCGCTGCCTCGCCCCTTGGTGCAGGTATAGGTGAGGATCCGTCCGACGTCGGTCTGCTTAATCATCAGCCGGTTGAGTAGGATTAGATCGCTGAGCCGCGCTCCGGTCATGAGCAGCAGGCGCACGACCCGGTTCTGCTCAGGATCGTCCTTGGATGCGTGTAGCCAATCGTCGACCTGCTCGGCAGTGAACGGCGTATAGCCCCGGCGCAGCCTGCCGTCAGTGCCGCGCTTGGGCTTCGCTTTGCCGACGTGAAGGCATGGGTTCGTAGCGTGCTTGCCGATGTTGAACATCAGGCGAGCCTCGGCGGCCTGCGGTTCTTCGCCGAGCAGCCAGATAAAAAACTGATTCATGGCCTTGCGCAGGTGGTTGGCCTGGGCCGCCTTGGTTCCGCAAGTGCGCATGATGTAGCGGACTGCATCAGGGGCCTCGGGCCCGTGCAGCCAATCGCGCAGCGCCGAATCGCCAAACGTACGCTGACCGCTTTGGACCTTGGTATTCAGCACCTGGTTGATCTGCGAACGGCGCTGTGACTGCGTCAGCCGCTTGTAGAGTTTGAAGGTGTCCGAGGCCAGATAGGCGGTGAATGCCATCTGCAGCGAACTTGGCGATGGCCTCACAATGCGGCGATAGGGTGAGGGGGCTTCGGCTCGAGCGGCGACGATGACCTTGTAGCGTGCTTTCGCCTCGCGACCGGCCGCGTCTCGGGTCGTAGCGGCGAGTCGATACTTGTGGCCATTCACTATCAGATCGAAAAAGGGCACACCGTCGCGGTGCCCCGACTGTTTGATGCGATATTCCTTACGTTGCTTCATTGGTCGCTAAGCCAGGGAACTTCGGCGCAGCCCGCTCAGCCGGTCAAATGCCCGATCGAGCTGCACCAGATCCCAGACAAACTCGCCATCGAACTCGCTCGGCTTCGGCAGCCTGCCGTCATTCACCATCTGGTCAAAAGTTGCCAGGGTAATGCCGACGTAAATCGCTGCCTCGTCATGATCGAGCCCGCGGCGGGGTTGCGTGGCGGCCCGGGTGGTGATCCGGCGGTTCATGTCCGCCTCCCCGTACCGGCAGAGGCAGTAGGTAGCCTCCGCGTCCAATGACATGCTTCGTTTGCGCGAACAGTCCAGTCGGACGTTCGGCGCCACTTGCAAGGTCTGGCATGGCGCAAGACAGTCGCTGCCAAAGCGCTGGACTTCTGGCCGCGGAGATTGTCCCGGCCATGTGCCAGGATCTGGCCGATCTCGGCGAGGCATTTGTCGGCGGTCATCATCTCTGGCTTCAGCGGGGTCATGATCAATCGCCCTGGTAGCGAAGGACCATGATCGCACTTCATCCGAGAGAAAATGCGAATCTGCCGATGAGCGAAGCCGTGCGGTGAAGAAAGCAGCAGAGTGAAAAGTCCGACGCGCTCTGGGTAATTCGTTAGTGTCAGATACGCCCTCACTATTCACTTGATGATTATTGAGCGACGAAGGTAGCTGTGTCGTCGAGCGCGACTTTTCGATTAACGGTGCACGCGATCGATGCAGAACAACAGCCCCCCTCTACCCTTGCCACGCCGCGCCGCGCAATACGTGCGGATGTCGACGGAGCATCAGCAGTATTCGACCGAGAACCAGGGCGACAGGATTCAGGAATATGCCGAGCGGCATGGGCTGGAAATTGTTCGCACCTACGCCGACGAGGGCAAGAGCGGCCTGAATATCGGCGGCCGCAGCGGGCTGCAGCAGCTGCTGGCAGACGTCAGGGCGAAGAACACCGATTTCGAGTTCATCCTTGTTTACGACGTGAGCCGGTGGGGCAGGTTCCAGGATGCCGACGAGAGCGCCCACTACGAGTACAGCTGCAAGCAGGCCGGCATCCAGGTCATCTACTGCGCCGAGCAGTTCGAGAACGACGGCTCACCGGTGTCGACGATCGTCAAGGGCGTCAAGCGGGCGATGGCCGGCGAGTACAGCCGGGAACTGTCGACCAAGGTTTTTGCCGGACAATGTCGTCTGATCGAGCTGGGTTTTCGCCAGGGTGGGATGGCGGGGTTCGGACTGCGTCGTGTGCTGCTCGATCAGTCGGGGGAGACCAAAGCCGAGCTGAAGCGCGGCGAGCACAAGAGCTTGCAGACCGACCGCGTGGTGTTGCGGCCGGGACCGGCGGAAGAAGTCGCGACAGTGCGGAAGATGTATCGCTGGTTTGTCGAGGACGGGGTGAACGAGGCCGATATCGCCGCGCGGTTGAACGGTATGGGTATCCCGACCGACCTCGGCCGCCGATGGACCCGGGGAACGGTTCACGAGGTTCTGACCAACGAGAAGTACATTGGCAGCAACGTCTACAATCGGGTTTCATTCAAGCTGAAGCGCCGCCGGGTGGTTAATTCGCCCGACCTTTGGGTTCGCAAAGACGAAGCATTCGAGGCGATCGTATCGCCGGTGCAGTTCTACACGGCTCAAGGCATCGTGCGGGCGCGGTCGCGACGTTACAGCGACGAGGAACTGCTCACGCGCCTCAAGTCTCTTTATGATGGGCGCGGCTATCTGTCGGGCATCCTGATCGACGAAACGGAGGGGATGGCCTCGTCGAGCGTCTACAGCCATCGCTTTGGCAGCCTGGTGCGCGCGTACACGCTTGTGGGTTTTACGCCGGACCGGGATTACGGCTATCTTGAGATCAATCGCCTGCTACGCCGTCTGCACCCCGAGATCGTGCAGAGGACCGAAGCAGAGATCGTCTCCCTGGGCGGGCATGTCGAGCGCGACCCGGGGAATGACCTGCTGCGGATTAACGACGAGTGGACGGTCTCCATCGTCCTTGCGCGCTGCCGCGAGACCGCGGCTGGCGGCGGCAACTGGAAGCTGCGGCTAGACACCAGCCTTTGCCCCGACATCACGGTGGCGGTGAGGCTGGACCGTGAGAACAAGGCGGCGCTGGATTACTACCTGCTGCCCTGGATCGACCTTGGGTCCGGCCGTCTAAGCCTCAGCGAGAGCAACGGGTCGATCCTGGACGGCTACCGGTTCGACGGGCTGGAAACGCTGTATCACATGGCCGAGCGGGCGAGCGTGCGGAGGGCTGCATGAACGAGGAACGTTCCATCCGCGAAATTCCGCTCGACCGGATCGAGATCCTGAACCCGCGCGAGCGCAACCAGAAAGTCTTCCAGGAGATGGTCGCGTCGATCCTGGCGCTTGGGCTCAAGAAGCCGATCACGGTCACGCCGCGCAGCGAGGGCGGGGAGGAACGATACGTGCTGGTGTGCGGGCAGGGCCGTGTCGAGGCATTTCAGGTGCTCGGGCAAAAGACGATACCGGCGCTGGTGGTGGACGCCAGCGACGAGGACGCCTTCGTGATGAGCCTCGTCGAGAACATCGCCCGACGCAATCCGCGGCCGGGGGAACTGCTGCAGACGATCCGGCACCTCGAGCAACGGGGCTACGACTTGCCGACGATCGCGCGCAAGACGGCGCTGGAACAGACATGGGTTCGCGGCATCCTGCAGTTGCTTGCCAAGGGCGAGGACCGGCTGATTACCGCCGTGGAAGCAGGGCGCATTCCGCTGGCGACCGCGATCGCGATCGTGAAGGCGGGGGACGACGACGCGAGGCTGCAGGAGATTTTCCAGGGTGCCTACGAGAGCGGGGCGCTGCGCGGCAAGAAACTGCTGACGGCCCGGCGGCTGGTCGAGAAACGCCGGCACCTCGGCAAGACCTACGAGCATCGTGGTGGGGCACCGTCCCGGAAACTGTCGTCGACGGCGCTGGTGCGAGCCTACAATCAGGAGGTGGAACGCCAGAAACTGGTGATTCGCAAGGCCGACCTGGTCCAGCACCGCCTGGCCTTCATTGCCGCCGCCCTGTCCAACATGCTGTCGGACGAGAATTTCGTGAACCTGCTGCGCGCCGAGGGCCTCGACACGCTGCCCAGGCAACTGGATGAACGGATCCGGGGAGCGGGATCATGAGCGCGCTGCCGGCGGCCTTCGACGCGACGCCCCTGGAACTGGCGCTCGACCGGCTGCTGCCGTCGCGGCCCTTGCCAAAGGACCTGACGGCGACGCGCAAGTACGAACAGATCAAGGCGTCGATGCAGGAAATCGGGCTGATCGAGCCACTGTCGGTGACGGCGGCCGATCGCAGGAGTGGGCTTCACATGGTCCTGGACGGTCACCTTCGCCTGCATGCGGCTCGGGAACTGGGTTACGATAAGATCGCGTGCCTTTGCGCGCGTGATGACGAGGGCTTTACCTACAACAAGCGGGTTAACCGGCTGGCGACGGTGCAGGAGCATTACATGCTACTGCGGGCGCTGGAGCGTGGCGTGTCCGAGGACCGCCTGGCCCGCGCGCTGGCCCTGAACATCGAGTCCATCCGGCGCAAGCGCGACCTGCTGGAAGGCATTTGCCCGGAAGTCGTGGAGATCCTGAAGGATCAGCATTTTGCCATCGACGTGATGCGCCACCTTCGCAAGATGAAGTCGGCGCGGCAGATCGAATGCGCCGAGCTGATGGCATCGGTCAACAACTACTCGGTGAACTATGCGGCGGCGCTGCTGGCGGCGACGCCTCCCGAGCAGCTGTGCGATCCGGACCGACCGAAGAAGTTTCGTGGGGTCAGCGCCGAGCAGATGGCGCGCATGGAACAAGAGATGTCGCTGGTTCAGTCGCGGTTCAAGGCGATCGAGCAGTCATATGGCAGCGACGTGTTGAACATGGTGCTGGCCCGTGGCTATATCGCCAAGCTTTTGGGGAACAAAGCGGTGGTCAGTTATCTGCGCCGAAACCAGCCGGACTTCCTGGATGAATTCAAGGCCATCATTGCCACGGCATCGCTCGATGAAGCGGCTTTGGTGACCTAGCGGCATCGGGGCCAGCATGATTACAAACGGCCTCGATGACGGCGGCTTCTAAAGTTCCTCGAAGCTGACTTGATCCAGCAGTGTCCAGGCCGGCAGGATCCCGCCCAGCCAGTTCCTGACGGAAGGGTTCTGCAGCATGCCGGGCGCTACCACGGTGTCGTCTTCATGGTGACATGGCCCGAGAGCTGACTGAGGAGGCGGCGAGCCATTCGTTCAACTTGGACCAGCGCCGGCGCCCCGAAACGTTCTTCACCGCGATGGCGACGGCCTTCTTCTGTCCGACCAACACGACCAGCCGCTTGCCGCGGGTGACACCGGTATAGAGCAGGTTCCGCTGCAACATGGCGTAATGCTGGGTGAGGACGGGGATCACAACGGCAGGGTATTCCGATCCCTGGCTCTTGTGAATGGTCGCCGCATAGGCCGGCACCAGGGTATCGAGTTCCCCAAAGCCGTAGGTGACGGCGCGGCCGTCGAAGCTGGCAATCAGTTCGCCGGCGTCCGGGTCGACATCGTCGACGTAGCCGATGTCGCCGTTATAAACCTCCTTGTCGTAGTCGTTCTCGATCTGCATGACCTTGTCGCCGGGCGCAAAGGTCCAGCCGAAGCGCTCTACCTTGCGTTCGCCGGCGGGGTTCAAGGCCTTCTGCAGTTCGATGTTGAGCGAGCGGGCGCCGACACCGCCACGGTTCATCGGGCACAGCACCTGGATATCGCGGATGGGATCGAGACCGAAGCGCTTCGGGATACGCGTCTTCACCAGTTCGATGATCCGCGGTACGGCGGTTTCGGGGTCATCGGCCTGGACAAAGTAGAAGTCGCTGTCTCCTTCAGGCTTGGTAAGATCCGGCATCGAGCCTTGATTGATCCTGTGCGCGCAGGAGATGATCCGGCTCTGGGCAGCCTGCCGGAACACCTCGGTCAGCCGTACGACAGGCACTGCCCCAGAGGAGATCACGTCGGCCAGAACCTGGCCCGGCCCGACGGACGGCAGCTGGTCGATGTCGCCCACGATCAGCAACGCGGCATCGTCCGGAACGGCTTTCATCAGCGCCTGCATCAGCATGATGTCGACCATCGAGGTCTCGTCGATGACCAGCAGATCGCATTCGAGCGGGTTGTCGCTATTGCGCTTGAAGCCGCCGCCCTTGGGATCGACTTCGAGCAGCCGGTGAATAGTCTTGGCCTCGAATCCCGTTGCCTCGGTCATGCGCTTGGCGGCCCGGCCGGTCGGCGCACAGAGCAGCAGATTGACGCCCTTGGCAGCCAGGATGCGCAGGATCGAGTTGACGATCGTCGTCTTGCCGACGCCCGGACCGCCGGTGATGATGAGAACCTTGGACAAAAGGGAGAGCCGGATTGCGGCAATCTGGCTCTCGGCCATGGAGAGCCCGGTCTTCTGCTCGATCCAGGGCAATGCCTTGTCGGCATCGATGAACGGCCAGGGGAGGGTGCCGTTGACCAGGCGTGTTATTCGCTCGGCGATAACTTTCTCGGCTCGATACAGGCCGGCCAGAAACACGCATGCCGTCTCGCCAACGGTGGCTGCGATCACCGTTCCCTCGGCCAATTCCAGATTGAGCGCGGTCTGGACGAGTTCCTTTGCGACCTCCAGCAGCTCCACCGCGAGGGGCCCGAGCTCCTCGGTCGGCAGGCCACAATGGCCGTCGTCCATGGCCTCGGTCAGGGCATAGGAAATCCCGGCACGGACCCGGATCATCGCGGTCTTCTCGATTCCCAGCTTCATGGCGATCGCGTCGGCGGTCTTGAAGCCGATGCCGCGGATGTCGCGAGCCAGGCGGTAGGGGTTTTCAGTCATGACTTGGACGGCATCCGAGCCATAGGTCTTGAAAATGCGCACGGCCCGGGCCGTTCCGACGCCATGGCTGTGCAGGAAGACCATGATTTCCCGCACGATCTTCTGCTCGGCCCAGGCATCAGTGATCCGCTTGGCGCGCACGGCACCGATGCCGGTTACCTCGCGTAGCCGATCAGGTTCGGCCTCGATGATGTCGAACACCTTCTCGCCGAAGGCTTTGACCATCTTTTTGGCGTAGACCGGGCCGATCCCACGGATCATTCCTGAGCCGAGGTACTTCTCGATGCCGTCGATCGAGGTTGGCGCCGACGTGCGCATGAAGCGCGCCTTGAACTGCTGGCCATGGGTGTGATCGTTGACCCAGTCGCCCGAGGCGGTAACCCATTCGCCGGGGGATATGATGGCGGCGTGGCCGATAACCGTGATCAGGTCGCGATGTCCGCGGGCCTTGATGCGGAGAACGCAGAATCCGTTCTCGGAATTGTGGAACGTGACGCGCTCGACAAGGCCTGCGAGCACTTCCTGGGTCGACGGTTCGGCTTGGGGTTTCATGCCGGCGCCATTACAGAGAAAGCGCAGCATTGAAGGTTGCAGCGAGCCTGACGCCGGCCGTCTCGATCAATATGAAGCGCTCGAAATTCAAAAACTTGTCTTTCTCGTAACCACAAGACCTTATGGGACGATTAGATTATGCGACTGTCGTAAGCCCAGTGCAGCAATGCCTGCCGCTGGCGCGGTCTGCAAAAAGGATCGCCTGGCTCACAGTTCTGTCTGATCTGTGCGATGTGCCTTCGAAATGCCTTCCAGCGCTTGATCTGGCGTCTGTCCTCCTCGGGCATCCGCCGCCCCATGAAGTATCGGCAATACCATTGGAACCAGCCGCGCGGATCGTCGTCGTGAAGCCAACCGCTCTCACGCCATACCGATAACGGCTTGCTTGCATCGACCCCGAAATAATTGAGGGTGTTGTTTCTACATGCCGGCGAGAGCTTGGCGCGCGTGAACCAGCTCGATGGAAATTCCTTCTTGCAGTCGGTCATGTACTTACCGCCGAAAACACCGAGCGCCAGCATTTCCTTGGGCGTCAGCTCGGGTTTGAACTCCGGATCGAAATTGCGCCCGACCGGTTCCGTCAGGAAGTAGCGATAGCGCCGCTGCATCTTGTCGTTGACGATCACGAGCTTGCCGCGGCCCGGCTTAAGCAGTTGCGCTCGACCGACGGACTTTTTCTGTCTCATGTGCGCGCTCTTCATTTTGCAGGAGGTTGGCCCGGGGCGCAGTCCGGTTTGCCGTGATCGACCAAGATCAAATCGTCCACCGGAAAGCCAAGGCTGCGGGCCTGATCGACCAGGCGGTTTCTGATATCGGCGGAGAGGTCCGGCTGGCGCGCCAGGATCCAGAGGTAGTTCCGTGAGGGGCCCGCAATCAGAGCCCAGCTGTAATCCTGTTGGTCGAGTGCAGCGACATGGTAGCCACCAGCGAACGGCCAGAAGAAGGTCACGGAGAGGCTGGCCGTGTCTGGCGTGCCCTGGAACACGGCCCGACCATCAGCTTCCTTCCAGCGGCAGTTCTTGCGATCGAATCCTTTATTGAGCACGCCGACGGACTCGTCACTGCGCAGCGTGTAGGTCGCCGTCACGTTCGTCAGTCCGCGCTCGAAGCTGTGGTCGAGGCGCATGATCTCGAACCATTCGCCCTCGTAGCGTTGGACGTCGAAGGGACGTACCGGCTCGACGCCCTTCGGTATTCCTGTGCAGCCACTGACGAGAACGGTCAGCAGCAGAAGAATAAGAAGGGCCTCCTTCGGCAAATCTTTCAATGTCTTATCCCCCTCGCGCGCCAATCCCACGGCATATCAAAGGTTCCAGACCATATGCCGATCTTGGCGAGATGCGCGCGTTCTTCGTCGGCAACGTAGTCGAGCGAGTATTTGCGATAAGCCACCGCCCAGCCGCTGGCGACCATCCAGCGATTGAGGTCCTCGCTGCCCTTGAAGCAGATGGCGATGATGCGGCCGTAGCGATCACGATCACGCGGATCGCAGCGAACTATGGAACGACCGATTATGTCGGACAAAGCCAATGCCGCCTGCTGGCCGCAGCGCCATGTTGTGCTGTCGGAGCGGGTGCATTCCTGCCGGCTTTCCGGCGCATCGATTCCGTGGAAGCGGATTCGTTGGCCGTGTATTTCGATGGTGTCGCCGTCAACGACGGAAGCGGTTCCCACCAGGGGCTCCGCGGCCAGCGCGGGCAGGCTCAACATTGCAACGACGAGCGAGAACAAGCAGCGCGCTTTCATTTTGCCAGCCGCTTCGGCTCATCCCGCTCTTCGGCGTCAGATGTCTCGCCGTGCACCTCTTCACGGATCAGTTTCTCGGTGATTTCGGAGAGATATGCGGAAAGCGCGGCACT
>CANIEC010000002.1 GCA_947466085.1 Rhodospirillales bacterium | reverse complement strand
TGGAGGCGAAGCTTGCCGCCTGTGCCCAGATCTCCAGGATCGAGAGCATCTACACCTGGAAGGGCGCCGTCGAGACCGGCAAGGAGTACCGCATCCTGTTCAAGACGCTCGACGAACACTACGCCGCCGTCGAGCGTGCTATCCTCGACCTGCATCCCTACGAGGTGCCGGCGATCCACGCCTTCCCGATGATGCACGTCGCGCCGGCCTATGCGGCCTGGATCGAGGAGAGCGTCGCGGCCTAGCCCGGCCCGCCCTCCAGCATCTTCGTCCAGCGCTTCTGCATTTCCTCCGGGCTGACCACCTCCTTCGCCGCAGCGAGGAACCAGCGATAGCCGAAGGGACAGGCGACCATGCCGGAACGGTCGCCGTAGAACTGGTCCTGAACAGGACGCACCAGGGTGGCGCCGGCGGCCACGGCACGCTCGACGGCGGTGTCGGCGTCAGGCACGGCGATATGGAAGGCCACGGGAGACCCGCCAATGGCGCCCGGGCTCCGCGCGCCGAAGTCTGGATACTCGTCGTTCATCATCAGCACCGTGTCGCCGATGCGGATCTCGGCATGGCCGACCCGGCCCGCCGGCTCGACCAGGCGGAACAATTCCACCGCCCCGAAGGCCTTCACGTAGAAACCGATCGCGGCCTTCGCGTCGTGCACCGTCATGTGGGCCCGCACGGTCTGGCCCGAAGGCGCGGTCTTTGCGGCCATGGCATCACCTGTGTTATATTACGTTACGTATCGTAACGTTAATAGATGTCCCGTCAACCCTCCTCGGCCCCACCGGTGCGCGGCCGTCCCCGCGATCCGCGCACCCGTGCCGCGATCCTTGTCGCGGCGCGCGATCTGCTGGGACACGGCGGGCTGACGGCCGTGACCATCGAAGCGATTGCCCAGAAGGCGGGAGTCAGTCGTCCGACGATCTATCGCTACTGGCCGAACGCGCCTGCCGTCGCGATGGCGGCATTCCTGGAAGCGACCGGGGCCGACAAGACCGCGAAGTCACCGCGAACCGCGCTCGCGGCCCTGCGCGCCCAGCTCCATGCGTTGGCCGATGCCTTCGCCGCGCCCACCGGACGCAGCGTCGCGGCCATGGTGGCGGCGGCTCAATCCGAGACCGAACTCGCCAAGGCCTTCCGCAACGAGTTCATCGCCCGCAACCGCGACGCGACGCGCGTGCTGCTGGAGCGCTGCATCGCCGACGAGGCTATCGAAGCGCCGGACGACATGGAACTCACGCTCGATCTCGTGTTCGGTCCCCTTTTCTACCGCCTGCTGATGGGCCACGCGCCGATCACGCGCGACTTCGTCGATCAGCTTCTGGACACCGTCATTCACCCGCGCGGCTGATGCACCGGAACCCGACATGGCTGGTCGTCGTGTCGATCTGCTCGGCGTGGCGCGCAGCCGGGCGATAGCGCTTGCAGTAGCTGGGGGCACAGAGATGCGAGCCGCCCTTCAGCACCTTGCGCGCGATGCGCACCGGGTCGCGCGGATCGTAGCTCTGCTCGAGCGTCGCCCCGCGCGGGTTCTCGGGAACGCAGCAGGCTTTGGCGGCATCGGGCACGTGTTTGGCGGCATACCAGTCGGCCGTCCATTCCCAGACATTGCCGATCATGTCGTGCACGCCGTAGCCGTTGGGCGGGAAGGCGCGCACCGGTGAGGTACGGGCGAAACCGTCCTCGCGCGTGTTCTCGGCCGGAAAGCGGCCCTGCCAGGTATTGGCCATGTGGCGGCCTTCCGGCGTCAGCTCGTCGCCCCAGGCGAACTCCGCGCCATCGAGCCCGCCGCGCGCCGCGAATTCCCACTCCGCTTCGGTCGGCAACTCCTTGCCGGCCCATTTCGCATAGGCCTCTGCATCGCGGAAGGCGACCTGCACTACGGGATGATCGTCGAGGCCGCCGATATGGCTGCCCTTGCCGTAGGGACGCCGCCATGTGGCGCCGAAGGTGAACCGCCACCACTGGCTCCAGTCGGCGAGATCGACCGGCTTCGACGGCGGCGTGAAGACCAGCCCGCCGGCCTTGAGCATCCCGGGGCGCGCGCCGGGATAGTCCTTCGGATCGGGATCGATCTCGGCCCAGGTGACATGGCCGGTGGCCTCGATGAACCGGCGGAACTCGGCATTAGTGACGGGCGTCTGGTCGATCCAGAAGCCGTCGACCGTCACCGTGTGGACGGGCTTCTCCTCGGCATAGTGATGGTCCGAGCCCATGCGGAAAGTCCCGCCGGGAATCCACACCATCCCAGGGTGAGGCGAGCCGGCACCAGCGACGCTATTCATGGTCGCCAGTCCTACACGCCTCTCCGGCCGTCCGCTATGCGACGCGGACGGCCGGATGCCCTCTCCCCCGGCATTTACTCTCTCAGTTCGCGCTCTGCGGCGGAGAGGTAAGCTTGTTCAGAACGCCTTCGAGGTTGAACGAACCCGGCTTCTGGCGTGGCGGGAACTCGACCAGCGTCTTGATGAAGTTGGTGACGTAGACCTGTGCCGGCACCAGCAGGTAGATGCGGTCGATGCGCCAGCGGCTGTAGCCCATGCCCTCGTGGTCGGCGCGCTCGAACGGATCGGCCTTGAGGTCGAAGAGCTTCGGCACGCGCAGGGTCACCATCGGGTCCTGCCACACGTCGAAGCCGTGCTTGCGCTGCTCCATGAAGGCGAGCTTCCATTTGTCGTAGCGCAGGCCGGCCAGGCCGCCGTCGTCGGTCCAGTAGAAGAACTCCTTGCGGGCGCTGCCCGTGCCGTTCTTCAGCAGCTCACGCTGGTCGTAGCCGTCGAGATGGACCTTGAAGCTCTTGCCGCCGAAGGTGGCGCCCTGCTTCAGCTTGGCCGCGAGATCGGTCTCGCCGACCGAGGCCAGCAGGGTCTGCAGCCAGTCCTCGGCCGAGAACACCTCGTTGATCTCGGTGCCGGGCTTCACCAGGCCCGGCCAGCGCACCATGGCGGGCACGCGATAGCCGCCCTCCCAGTTGGTGTTCTTCTCGCCGCGGAACGGCGTGGTGCCGCCGTCGGGCCAGCTCATGACCTCGGCGCCATTGTCGGTCGTGTAGATCACGATTGTGTTGTCGGCGATCTTGAGATCGTCGAGCTTCTTCAGCAGCTGGCCGACCTGGCCGTCATGCTCGACCATGCCGTCGGCGACGACGCCGAGACCGGTCTTGCCCGCGGACGACGGCTTGAGATGGGTCCAGATGTGCATGCGGCTGGAATTGACCCAGGCGAAGAACGGCTTCTTGTCGCGGTTGGCGCGGTCGATGAAGTCGAGGGAGGCTGCGACAAACTCCTCGTCCACCGTCTCCATGCGCTTCTTGGTGAGCGGGCCGGTGTCCTCGCACTTCTGCTTGCCCCACTTGCCGAAGCGCGGATCCTCGCCCGGCGTTTCGGTGGCCGTGGCGACGCACTTCAGGACGCCGCGCGGGCCGTACTTCGCCTTGAAGGTGGGATCCTTCGGGTAGTCGATGTTCTCCGGCTCCTCCTCCGCATTGAGGTGGTAGAGGTTGCCGAAGAACTCGTCGAAACCGTGCACCGTCGGCAGGAATTCATTGCGGTCGCCGAGATGGTTTTTGCCGAACTGGCCGGTCATGTAGCCCTGCGGCTTCAGGAAGTCGGCAATGGTCGGATCCTTCTCGGACAGGCCCTCGGGCGCCCCGGGGAGGCCGACCTTCAGCAGGCCGGTGCGGATGGGCGACTGGCCGGTGATGAAGGCCGCGCGGCCCGCCGTGCAGGATTGCTGGCCGTAATAGTCGGTGAAGATCGCGCCTTCGCGGGCGATGCGGTCGATGCTGGGCGTGCGGTAGCCCATCATGCCGCGGTTGTAGGCGCTGATGTTCCAGTAGCCGATGTCGTCGCCGAAGATGACAAGGATATTGGGTTTCGCGGGGGCCGGAGCCTGGGCCTGTGCCGGCACAACCCCGCCGGAGAGCCCAACCAGCAGCGCTGCCGCCGATAACAGGCGCCCAAATCTCTTCCTGGTCATGGCACTCCCCCTCTTCTGGTAACTCGACAACTGTCTTCTCGCGTACGATGCAAAACAACGCGGAGAACGATACAGTATTGGAATGAGCCTAGATCTCAAGATGCTGCACTACGCCGTCGTGCTCGCGAGGCATCGGCACTTCGGACAGGCCGCCGCGGTCCTGAAGATCAGCCAGCCGACCCTCAGCCGGAAAATCGCTGCCCTCGAGAGACGACTCGGCCTGAGGGTGTTCGAGCGGTCGAGCCGGGACGTGGTGCCGACGCCGGCGGGCGAGGAGGTCATCCGGATGGCCGAGGAACTCGTCGCCCGTGCCGAGGTCCTGTCGAATCGCCTGGAGCTCGTGCGAGACGGCCGCGGCGGGCGGTTGCGCGTCGTTGCCGGCGCCTACATCGATGACATCGCGGTCCAGCCCGCGGCGATCGAACTCATCAAGGCCAATCCGTCGATTCGTCTCGAAATCCTGGAGCGCGAGTGGACGGCGGCGCTGTCGTCCCTGATGTCCGACCAGGCGGACTTTGCCGTGGCCGACATTCTCGCCTTGCGGGACATGCCGTCGCTCCGCGTCGAGAGTCTGGGCGTGCTTCAGGGCGTCTACTTCTGCCGTGCCGGCCATCCGCTGCTTGCGAAGTCCAATCCGAAGCCGGACGACCTGCGCAACTACCCGTTCGTGATGCCCGGCATGTCCGTGTCGCGCATCGCCTTCATCGCCGACATCGACAGCGGCATGAGGATCGACGAACGTGGCGGTGGCGTCCTGCCCTCGATCGCCGTGTCGTCCTTCCGCAGCGCCAGCGACATCGTGGCGGCAACGGACGCGATCAGTCTCGGCCATCCGACAGAGATCACCGAGGGCATTGCCGCCAGCCGCTTCGCGCTGCTGCATCTGCCGTGGCTGAGAAAGCTGCCCTCGGTCGAAATGGGCATAGCCTGGAAGAGAGAGAGGACTCTGCTGCCGGCGGCCCGCGCCTTCATCAAGCTGATCCGCAGTCACGTACGCAAGGCGCAAGCCGCGGAGTCGTCTGCCGTCTCACGAAGGGGCAGACGACCGTCGAGAGGTGCGTGACTTCGGCGCCGTCATCCACGTACGCGGCCGAGAACGGCCTCGGTCTCTCGCACCATCGTCTTCACCAGTTCGCCGGCCGGCATCTCCCGCGCCAGGGTCGGGGCCTGCCCGCTCCACAGCGGCGTAAAGTCCGTCGACCCCCTGGCCTCTGCCGGCCCGCGCAGCGGCTGGGTCGCCTCCGCGGCCAATGGGAAGGCGGGCGCCTCCGCGCTCATCGGTCCCACCTCGCTCACGATGCGGTTCACGATGCCGCGTGCGGGGCGGCCGGTGAAGACATTGGTGAGGGTCGTGCTGTTGTCGTTGGCCTGCTTGAGCGCCGCACGATGCAGAGCCACCGTCTTGGCCTCGGGGGTCAGCATGAAAGCCGTGCCGATCTGGGCGCCGGCCGCCCCCAGCGCCAGGGCTGCTGCAATGCCGCGACCGTCACCGATTCCGCCGGCGGCGATCACCGGCACTTTCACCGCGTCCACGACCTGGGGCACGAGCGCCATCGTTCCGGCCTGACGCGTGACGTCGTCCACGAGGAACATGCCGCGATGACCGCCGGCCTCCGCACCCTGCGCGATGACGGCATCGACGCCCTCACCCTCCAGCCAGCGCGCCTCCTCGGCCGTCGTCGCCGAAGCGATGACCAGGATGCCGGCCGCCTTCAGGCGCTGCATCAGGGATCTGACGGGCAGGCCGAAGTGAAAGCTGGCGACCTTGGGCTTAAACTCCAGCACCAGCTCGCAGGCCGCGGCGTCGAAGGCGGCGCGTGACGGCCCCTTCGCATCGGCCGCCACGCCGAGTTCGCTGTAATAGCCCGCCAGCTTCCGGCGCCAGGCCGTGTCGCGCGCCGCATCCGCCGCCGGCGGCTTGTGCACGAAGAAGTTCACGTTGAACGGCCGGGACGTTCCCTGCTTCACCATCTGGAATTCCTGCCGCAGCCCATCCAGGCTCAGCATCGCCCCGGCAATGGATCCCAGCGCGCCGGCTTCGGACGCAGCGATCGCCATCTGCGGCGACGTCACGCCCGCCATCGGCGCCTGGAGGATGGGGTGATCGATCCCGAAGAGATCGAGAAGGCGGCGGTCCTGCCACTGCATGGCTGTTCTCTCCTTGTTGTCCCTTCAGTCTAGGCCAGCGGCAGGCATTCCAATCAGCGATTTATACTAATCGACCTCATCTGATATTCTGATGGCATGGATGCCAGGGATCTCGCCACGTTCGAAGCCGTCGCCCGCCTCGGTGGCATGGGCCGCGCGGCCCGCGAACTGAACACTGTCCAGTCCAACGTGACGCAGCGCGTGCGGCGCCTGGAGGAAGCGCTGGGCGTCTCGCTGTTCGAGCGCAGCCGTGCAGGCGCCCGCCTGACCCCGGCCGGCGAGAGGCTGATGCCCTATGCCACGAGGGTCGACGCGCTGCTCGACGAGGCCTTGCGGGCGGCCCGCGACGATGGCGCGCCACGCGGAACGCTGACCATAGGCTCGCTGGAAACGACGGCCGCGCTGCGGCTCTCGCCCCTGCTCGCCTCCTATGTGCAGGCCCATCCCGGCGTCGACCTCGTGCTGCGGACCGGCACGACGGAGGAAATGGTCGAGCGCGTGCTGGGCCGCGAGCTCGAGGGCGCCTTCGTCTGCGGACCGGTCGCGCATCCCCTACTCCTCTCGAAGCCGGCCTTCAGCGAGGAGCTCGCCCTGCTCAGCGCGCCGACGGAGGCGACGCTGGCGGCGGCACTGCGGCGGCCCGACCTGCGCCTCGTTATCCTGCGGGCCGGATGCTCCTACCGCCAGCGGCTGGAGGAGCTTCTGGCGCGGCGCGGAGTCGTCGGCCTGAGGCGGCTGGAGTTCGGCACGCTGGAGGCGATCCTGGGCGCCGTGGCCGCCGGGCTCGGCATCACGCTGATGCCCCGCCCCCTGATCGGGCCGACATGGCGCGGCGGTCAGGTTCGCGCGCACCGTCTGCCCGCGGCGGAAGCGCGGGTGCAGACCGTCTTCGTGCGCCGCCGGGACATGCTTCCCTCCAGCGCCCTCCTCGCCTTCCAGAAGCACGTGACGAAGGGGCAAACGAAATGATGCGCGGCAGCACCACTGTCTTCACCGTCAAGGACGCGGCTGCCAGCCTCGCCTACTACCGCGACTGTGTCGGCTTCGATATCGCCTTCGAGTACGGCGCGCCGACCTTCTTTGTCGGCCTGTGCTCGGGAGAGGTCTCGCTGCACCTGATCGCAGCCTCGCACGCACCGCGCCCGCCGGGCCATGCCGCCGTGAGCATCCATGTCGACGATGTCGACGCGGTCCATGCCGATCTCATGCGGCGCGGCGCCAGGATCCTCAATGCCCCGAGGGACCAGGATTACGGGCTTCGCGACTTCGCCATTGCGGATCCGGACGGCAACATGATCTTCTTCGGCATGGAAACGAAGTAGCGTTCAGCGAGGGCAAGATGGAGCTTTGGCAGTACGACGCGACCGACCTGGCGCGACTGATCCGCACCGGACAGGCCTCGGCGCGGGAGGCGGTGGATTCCGTCCTGGGCCGCCTGCACAAGGTCAATCCCGCCATCAACGCCGTGGTCCGCGTGCTGGAGAGCGAAGCCCGTGCCGAGGCCGAGACGGCGGACGCGGCCCGTGCGCGCGGCCATGCCCTGCCGCCGCTGCACGGCGTTCCGGTCACCACCAAGATCAACGTCGACCAGGCGGGCCTGCCCACCGACAACGGCGTCATCCCGCTGAAGGACCTGATCGCCCAGGAAGACAGCCCGGTCGTGGCCAACCTGAAGCATGCCGGCGCGATCATCGTGGGCCGCACCAATGCGCCGGCCTTCTCGATGCGCATCTTCTCCGACAATGCCCTGCACGGCCGCACCCTCAATCCGCGCGACCCCAGCGTGACGCCGGGCGGCTCGAGCGGCGGCGCCGGCGCGGCGACGGCGACCGGCATCGGCGCCATCGCCCATGGCAACGACATCGGCGGCTCAGTGCGCATCCCGGCCTATTGCAATGGCGTGGTCGGCCTGCGCACGGGCTTCGCCCGCATCCCCTCCTTCAATCCGACAGGCGTCGCCTCGGGCCGCCCCATCGGCGCGATCCTGATGGCGACGCAGGGCCCCCATACCCGCACGGTGCGCGACGCCCGCCTCGCGCTGGAAGTGATGGCGCGCGGCGACCGCCGCGACTGGCGCTGGAACGACGTGCCGATGCGGGGCCCCGCCCCGGCCCGCCCCATCAGGGTCGCGATCGTGCCGGAAGTGCCGGGCGGCAAGAGCCATCCCGCGCAGGTCGAGGCGGTGCGGCTGGCGGGCAAGCATCTCCGCGGCGCGGGCTATGTCGTGGAGGAGGTGCTGCCACCGGACATCGAGCGCGCCGTCGAGCTGTGGCATCAGATCTGCGTCACCGACGTGTTCGGCGGCCTGTGGCCCATGATGCAGAAGATGGGCGATCCCGACGGAATCGCGGCGATGCAGGCCTGGCTCTCGATCCACAAGCCAGTCGACCTCGCGACCTATATTGCGGCGCTGACGGAGCGCGAGGCGCTGGCCTACCGCTGGATGACGTTCTTCCAGCAATGGCCACTGGTCATCTTCCCGACACTGTGCGACCTGCCGCCGAAGCAGGTGGCCGACATCACGCCCGACGGCCAGCGCGAGGTGCTTGAATCGATGCGCTCCGCCCTGATCGCCCCGCTGCTCGGCCTGCCCGGTCTCGCCGTGCCGGTCGGCAGCCACGGCAGGCTGCGCACCGGCGTCCAGATCATGGCGATGCGCAACCGCGAGGATCTCTGCCTCGATGCCGGCGAAGTGATCGAGGCGGCCGAAGGGATCGTGACGCCGATCGATCCGGTCGCGGCCTAGGCCCCGATTTCAGTTGCGCGACGGCAGGTCGATCCTGAGGTCGCGCAACTTCTGCTCGAGGACGGGAATGCCCGCGGGATTTCCGTTCTTGCACTGGTCGAGCGCCACGCTGGTCTCGAGCCCGCTTTCGACACCGCCGCGCGCGACGCCTCTCTTCATGACGAGGCTCTCGTACGTCGCGACCAGCGCCTTACAGTAGGCTGCGTCGCCCGGGGCAGCCGACGCGGCGATCGGCAGGATCAGGACAAGGCTGGAAATCAGGAGCTTCATCTGGTCTTTCATGTCCGGAAGACGGGGGTGCTCTGCCTGACATTCGCCTGACCTAGCGTAGACAGCCTTCGGAACAGCAGCAACACGAAGCGTCCGAACATGGACAGGGACTTGATCGGGTCCCAGACTGCCGTGCAATCGAAGTTCGCTGAGAATGGAATAGCACAATGGGCGAAACGCTCCTCCAGACCACCGTCGTCGGCTCCTACCCCCAGCCGGACTGGCTGGTCGACCGCCAGCTGCTGAGCAAGGGCGTGCCGCGCACGCGCGTGAAGGACATATGGCGCGTCTCCGAACCCTGGCTGGAGCAGGCCCAGGACGACGCCACCCTGCTCGCCATCCGCGACATGGAGCGCGCCGGAATCGACGTCATCACCGACGGCGAGATGCGGCGCGAGAGCTACTCCAACCGTTTCGCGACGGCGCTGGAAGGCATCGACGACGAGAATCCCGCGGAGATCGTGAACCGCACCGGCAACCGCACGCCTGTGCCCCGGGTCGTGGGCAAGATCCGGCGGACGGGGCCGGTGGAGTTGCGCGACATGACGTTCCTGCGGGCCAACACCGAGCGGCTGGCCAAGATCACCCTCCCCGGGCCCTTCACGATGGGCCAGCAGGTCAAGGACGAGTTCTACAAGGACGCGGAGGCGATGTGCATGGACTATGCCGTCGCGGTGAACGAGGAGGCGCACGAGCTCGTCAAGGCGGGCGCCGACGTGATCCAGCTCGACGAGCCGTGGCTGCGCAACAATCCCGAGGAAGCCAAGCGCTACGCGGTGAAGGCGATCAACCGGGCGCTGGCGGGAATCAGCGTGCCGACCGTCATCCACCTCTGCTTCGGCTATGCCGCCGTGGTGACCGGTCTCAAGCCCACCGGCTATTCCTTCCTGCCGCAACTTTCGGATACGATCGCCCAGCAGATTTCGATCGAATCGGCCCAGCCCAAGCTCGACCTCGGCGTTCTGAAGGACCTTGCGCCCAAGAAGGTGATGCTGGGCGTGATCGACCTCAGTGATCCCGAGATCGAGACACCGGAGAAAGTGGCCGAGCGCATCCGCGCCGGCCTGAAGCATATCGGCCCGGACAAGCTCCTGCCGGCCCCCGATTGCGGCATGAAATACCTGCCGCGCGCGACCGCCTTCGGAAAGCTCAAGGCCCTGAGCGAGGGCGCCGCGATCGTGCGCCGGGAACTCGCCTAGCTGGCAGGCCGTCAAAAAGGCCCGAGCCCCAGCGGTTAAACGAAACAAACGAAATAACCGAAACAAATGAAGCGAATGCCGCAGCCCCTGAATCCTGGGTAGCGATGACCGTTGGCGCAACAATGTTGCTCGCTGGTACGCCTGAACGGCCTGCTTCATCCACTATTTAGGCCATTCGGCCGCTCAGAACGGCAGGCCGACGTAATTCTCGGCGAACGCCGTCTGGCCGGCCGACGAGGACAGCAGGTAGTCGATCTCGGCCTGCTGCATCTGTTCGGCGAAGCTCCCCTCCGGATGCACCTTGTGCATCAGCAGGGTCAGCCACCACGAGAAGCGCTCGGCCTTCCACACGCGCGCCGAGGCCTGGTCGCTGTAGGCGCCGAGCAATGTGCTGTCGTTCCGGGCGTAGTGCGAGACGAGCGCACGCGACAGATAATGGATGTCGGAAGCCGCCAGGTTGAGACCCTTCGCGCCGGTCGGCGGTACGATGTGGGCGGCATCGCCGGCGAGGAACAGCCGGCCGTGTCGCATCGGCAGGCACACAAGGCTGTGCAGTCCCGTGATGCTCTTCTCGAGCGCGGGTCCCGTCGTGACATGCGGCGCGACGTCCGGGCCGAGGCGCCGCTTCAGCTCATCCCACAGCCTGTCGTCGGGCCAGTCCTCCAGCTTCTCGTGGCGATCACACTGGATGTAATAGCGGCTGCGCGTAGGCGAACGCATCGAGGCGAGTGCGAAGCCGTTCGGATGACTGGCATAGATCAGCTCTTCGGCGCACGGCGGCACGTCGGCCAGGATACCCAGCCAGCCGAACGGGTAGACCTGCTCATAGACGCGGAGGTTCGATGCGGGCAGCGAGGCACGGCTCACGCCCCGGAAACCGTCGCAGCCCGCGATGAAATCGCAGCTCAGCTCATGATCGACGCCGTCGGCCCGGTAGGTCAGTCGCGGCCGGTCCGTCTCGATGTCATGCAGGGTGACGTCCGCCGCCTCCCAGACGATCGGTCCATCGCCGGCCAGGCGCGCCGCGATCAGGTCCTGCACCACCTCGCTCTGGCCGTAGACCGTGATGGTCTTGCCCGCCAGCCCGGCCAGGTCGATGCGGAAGCGCCCGCCGTTCACGCCGAGCTCGACCCCCTCGTGGACCAGCCCCTCGCGGTGCAGGCGCTCGGCGACGCCGGCCTCTTCCAGAAGCTTGACAGTGCCGTGCTCCAGAACGCCGGCACGGATGCGGGCCTCGACGTAAGCACGCGACCTGTTCTCGAGGATGACGCTCTCGATCCCGTTCAATTTCAGCAGGCGCGCCAGCAGCAATCCTGCCGGTCCCGCGCCGATGATCCCCACTTGCGTGCGCTGCTGATGTGCCATTCGCGTCCTCTTCCCCCCCAACGCCTTAAGATGGGATGCCCTGGTGTGCCAAGCAAAACCGCATCTGCCCCTGCACGGCCTTAGACCTGGGAATTCACCTTGCAGGCCAGCGTGCCGTAGTCGCGGCGGCCGGCGATCGGCTCGATCGCCATGCTCTGGGGCGGCTTCACCGAACGCATCCAGGCCTCGACCAGCTGCCTGTTCGAATTGGCATCGAAGAAGAGGCAACCGGTGCGGGTGCCGGCGACCCTCGCAATCCAGGCCTCTTGCTCCGACCGCAGCCAGAGGCTGTTCTTCGGCGAGGTGATGCCTGAGAGCGAGCGCAGTCCGCCGAAGAAGTAGGCCGTGTCGGGATGGGCGACGAGATCGTCGAATCTGTAGGATCCCAGCTCGACGGGCCGGCCCTTGAGACGATCGCGCAGCAGGCTGAAAAACTCGTCGGCCTCCACGAAATCCGGATGGTTCCGAAAGGCCGCCTGCGCCCGGGGAAGCGGCGAATAAAGCACCGCGAGATCGGAAGCCTCGCCTCGATGGCTGCGCAGCTCGCCAAAGAGATCGAGCACCGCCCCCGAATCGCGCCAGATGTCGGCGAGACCGGCCGCTCTCCGCTCGACCTCGACCCGTCCAGCAATCGCCGCCTCGGCAATGACAGCCAACGACACCACCATCAGCGCGATCCGCACCTTGCCGGGCGCCAGGCAGCGCCAGAGGAAGACAGGCAGCATCAGCAGGAACAGGCCCAGAAGGAACGACGGCCCCGCCAGATGCGACGTGTCGGAACGCAGCAGCGAAAAGAGATGCAGCACGAAGGCGCCGACCGCCACGCCGGCGAACTTCCGGCCGAACTCCCGTGTCCGCTCGTCGGCGTCCTTCCACTTCCGCCCGAGAAACGCCGCCAGGACGCCGAGCGCCAGCAGGAGCAGGAATATCAGACCATAGGTGAGGATGAGTTCCCTGAACTCACCCGAGGCCCGCAGATCCGTTTCCAGCCGACCGTCCACGATGTTCCAGGTGAACTGCAGCCCGAGATTGTCCGACCATATCGAGTTGGAGACGCCGGCCATCACCAGGCCCGACTTTGCATTGGCCAGCGCCACGGTCTCCAAAAGGTGCGACAGTCCCATGAAGACCGACACCAGAGCCACGAAGGTCGCACCGCCGGCGAGGACGAACAGGGCTGCGAACTTCGCGAGTCGCTGCGGTGTCATGGCGGACGCCGGGCCAAACAGGGCGAGCGAGTAGATCAGAACGAGAAGGCCTCCGCTCAGGTTCTCCTGGCTGAGGAAGCCGCCCACCCCCCAAAGCGCCCCTGCCAGGACGGCCGTCGACCAGCCGCGTCGCGCCGACCAAGCACCCAAGAGCAGCCAGGCCAGCCACAGCGAGAGGATGGGAATCACCAGCCATCGCGTGAGCACGGCCCATCCCGCCAGATCGATCCGTTCGGCGGGGCTCGGCCACAGGGTCCAGCCGAGGAGCCCGGCAACAGCCCAGCCGAGGCCCAGGAACTGCTGCACGATAACGAAGAAGAAAATGACGCAGACGGTGTTGAGCAGGAGGTTCGCGGCAAGGAAGCCGTGGTTGCTGAAGTGAACGAAGTCCGTGAGAGCGCCCATCAGAAGCTGGTTGCCCGGTCCGTACTGTGTCTGTGCCTCCAGGTAGGGTATCGCGCCGAGCCTGATCTGCTGCAGCGCGCTCAGGTGAACGTGCGAGTGGATGTCGTAGAACTTCGCCAGGCCGTCTTCGCCGACGACGGCGGCGCTCCGCAGCGCCGGCAGGCCAAGCCAGCAATAGGCCAGCACCGCGATCACGAGCGCACCCAGAACCCGCAAAGGCCATTCGCGCCGGCCGACCGCAGCCGCCGGGCGATCGCCCACCGGCACGCCCTGGATGAAAGCCGCCCAGAGCCAATGGAAGGCGATAAAGGCCGCAATGCCGAGATAGCCGAAGATCAGGGGCCGCTTGTCCATCCGGCCCCACTCGATGACTTCGTCCTGTGGTGAGATGGCTCCAGAGGGCGACAACGCCAGATAGCAGTAGCCCGCGACGGCGCCGAGCAGCCCCACGGCGTAGAGCACCGAACCGTGCCCTTCTCCGCGCCGTCTCGCCATCTGATGGACGAGGGCGAGGGCCACGGCCACCGTCGCGAGGGCGGCGAGCAGAAAATCGGATCGCGACTCCAGGACGGCGACCTCGACAATCAGCAGCGCCGCCGCGCCGAGGCAGATCAGACCCTGGACCGCCGTCACGGCCGGGCCGTGGCCAGAAGGAGATTGCCGACCCCGAAATGGTTCACGCCGGTCTCGATGGCGTGCAATGCGTTGGCCGCCCCCAGGCCGAACGCGGCGGCAAAGGGCGCAAGACCCAGGGCTGTCCTGACCGAGACATCGCCATAGCCGGCAGAAGAGAGATGGGCGGCGAGCAGGCCGCGCCGGTACTTGTTGATGTGCTGCTCGATGTAATCCACCGGCGACAGGGCGTTGACGCCGAGTTCGATGAGCGGCCAGAGCGACCTGTAGTTGGGCGTCGTGACGATGAGCACGCCGCCGGGCGCCAGCAGCGCCCGCGCCTCGGACAGCAGGCGGATCGCCGCCGCCGGCGTCAGATGCTCGATCAGTTCGACCACCGTTACCGCGTCGAAGCGCTCGCCGCCGTCGGACAGTCTGGCCAGGGACCCTGTGGAAAAGCGGTGCGCCGAACTTCCGTAGGTCCGGGTCGCGTACTCGATCTGCGCGGCGCTGATGTCGATGCCAAGCGCCTCGACTCCCGGCAGATAGTTGCCGATGAAGGTGCCGGGGCCACAGCCGATATCCAGCACCCGGCGAGGACTACCCAGGAGAGCCGCGACCGTCCGGAATTTCAGGTCGTGCCAGCAATAGCGTACGCCGAATTTCCGTCGATAGACCTTGTCGTAGAATCCCGCCGGGATCCTGGTTTCGTAGTCGTAGACGGCTTCTTCCATCGCTGCTTGTCAGGGTCTCGTGGCCGCGCATACAGACGGCTGCAAGACCATCAGCCTGCAAGACCATCGGGAACGTCTTGGACCTCGGCAGGTGAAGTGGCAAGAGCCCGTCAGCGGGCAAGCCGTCCCTTGAGCACCGTGCCGGCGTAGGCTCCCGTCGCCTCCCCGTTCTCGAACGCGACGGCGCCGTTCACCACGGTCGCCCTGATCCCCTCCGCCTTCTGGACGAGGCGGCGGGCGCCGCCCGGCAGGTCGCGTTCGACCGTCGGCAAGGTGGGCCGGATGCGATCCGCCTCGAACAGGACGAGATCGGCCCGGTACCCCTCGCGGACGAGGCCACGGTCGGCCAGCTCCCAGGCGAGAGCATTGTCGCGGGTGATCTTCTTCACCCCCTCCTCGAGCGTGAAGGCACCGCGCTTGCGCACCCAGTAGCTGAGCAGGTGCGTCTGCAGTGACGAGCCCATCTCCTGCGCGACATGGGCACCGGAATCGGAGAAGGTCGCCAGCGTGCGCTCGTGCTTCAGGATGCCGAGCACGTCTTCCGGCGATTCGTTGACCAGCGGCTGGACGTAGACTTGGTTCTCGTTGGCCAGTGACAGGTCGATCATGACCTCGACCGGATGCTGCCCGCGCGCCCGTGCGAGCTGCTCGACCGTGGGATCATCCCAGTCGACGCCGTTCATCGCGAACAGATTGGCGTAATCGGGCTTGCGGGGATCCGTCGTCGCCGCCCCTCCGCCCTGGAAGACATTGTCGCGCGGCTTCATCCGGCTTTCCGCCGCCACCAGTTCGCGCCGCACCTCGGGATCGGCCAGCCGCCGCTTCTGCTCCTGCATCGGCAGATCGCGGACCTTGCGCCACGCCGGCAGCACGTCGAACGGCAGATAGGATTTGAGCGAGAAGATCGCGTTGATCGAACGGGTCGTGCCCTGACCGAACATGCGGCCACCGGCGGCCACGGTCTCGTCGATGTAGCGCGTTTGATAGGCCCAGCCGGTCGGATCGTCGCCCTGCTTGGTGGCCAGCACGCCGAACATGACCGGGCGCCGGTAGGCGAGCGCCAGCTCGCGCAGCCGCGCGAGGAAGGCGCGGTGGGCCGGCCCGCTCGCAATGTCCGGTCCCACCTGGAAGATGCCGGCATCGAGCTCGGCCATGGCCGCCACGATGCGGTCGATCTCCTCCCACTCGGCGATCCGGCTGGCGACCGGCGTATTGTCCGGCGTCACGTGCGTGGAGGCGCGCGAACTCGAGAAGCCCATGGCCCCGGCCTTAAGCGCCTCCTTCACGAGGTCGGCCATGCGGACCATCTCGTCCTCGGTCGCCTTCTCGGTGAAGGCCCGCTTGCCCATGGCGTACATCCGCAAGGCCGAATGGCCGATATACATGCCGTAGTTGATGGCCTTGGGCAGGCGCTCCACGGTGGCGAGATATTCCGGGAAGGTTTCCCAGGTCCAGTCGATGCCGGCAGCCATGGCCTCGGTCGGGATGTCCTCGACCGCCGAGAGGCAGCGCGCATAGAGGTCGCGATCCTCGGGCTTGCAGGGCGCCAGGGCGAAGCCGCAATTGCTCATCACCACCGACGTGACGCCGTGCCAGCAGGAACAGCTGCCCAGCGGATCCCAGGCGACCTGCGCGTCCATGTGGGTGTGGCCGTCGATGAAGCCCGGTGAGACGATCAGCCCGTCGGCGTCGATGGTGCGTGCAGCGGTGGCCGTGATGCGTCCGACCTCGGCGATCATTCCATCCTTGATCCCCACATCGGCCATGAAACGCTGGCTGCCTGAGCCGTCGACGACCGTACCGCCGCGAATGATGAGATCGTGTGCCATCAGGAGCCGTCCCTGTGCCGAACGACTTCGACGAAGGCGGCAATTGCGGCTGCAACGTCCGGCATACGAAACCTCCCCTGCTGCTTTTGCCGACGATTGCAGTCTTCGCCGCTTCCGGCAAGCGGACGGACACAACCGGCCGTAACCGTGCTAGCGTGGCCGCAATAAACGGGGAAACGCCAAGTGTACGACTACATCATCGTCGGCGGCGGGTCGGCAGGCTCGGTCATGGCCAATCGGCTGTCCGCCCGCAGCGCCAACAAGGTGCTGTTGTGCGAAGCCGGTCCGGACACGCCGCCCGGCCGGGAGCCCAAGGAAATCGCCGACAGCTATTCCGGTACGGCATACTTCGATCCGCGTTTCCACTGGACCGACCTCAAGGTCCATACCCAGGTCGTCAGCCACAACAACCCGCAGGAAAACCGTCCTCCACTGCGCAAGTACGAGCAGGCGCGCGTGCTGGGCGGCGGCTCGTCGATCAACGGCCAGATGGCGAACCGTGGGGCGCCGACCGACTACGCCGAATGGGAAAGTCGCGGCGCCGCGGGCTGGGGCTGGAACGACGTGCTGCCCTATTTCAAGAAGGTCGAACGCGACCTCGATTTCGACGGACCGCTGCATGGCAAGGAGGGCCGCATCCCCGTGCGCCGCATCCCGCGCGAGAAGTGGGCCGGTCACGCCCAGGCGGTCGGCCGCGCCTTCGAGGAGAAGGGCTTCAAGTACCTGCCCGACCAGAACGGCGAGTTCGTCGACGGCTATTTCCCGGTCACCCATTCCAACGCCGAGGAGCGACGAGTCTCGGCCGCGATGGGCTATCTCGATACCGAGACCCGCAAGCGCTCGAACCTCACGATCTCGACTGACACGCAGGTTACGTCGTTGCTGTTCGAGGGCACGCACTGCGTTGGTGTCACGGCCCGTGTCGCCGGCAAGGAGCAGGAATTTCGCGCCCGGGAGGTGATCCTGTCGAGCGGCGCCATCCATTCGCCGGCGCACCTGATGCGCGCCGGCATCGGCCCCGTGGGCCAGCTCACCGACCTCGGCATTCCTGTCCTCGCCGCCCTGCCCGGCGTCGGCCAGCGGCTGATGGATCATCCTTCGATCGCGCTGTCGTCCTTCATCAAACGCAGCGCCCGCCTACGCGAGCATACGCGGCGGCACATCCATGTCGGGCTGCGCTACTCGTCCAACCTGCCCGGCGTGCCCAAAGGCGACATGTTTGTGGCCGTGGCCAGCAAGTCGGCGTGGCATGCGGTGGGCGAGCAGATCGCCTCGCTGCTCACCTTCATCAACAAGACCTATTCCGAGACGGGGCAGGTCAAGCTCACCTCGCCGGACTGGCGCAGCGAGCCCCTCGTCGAGTTCAATCTTCTGTCCGACAAGCGCGACCTCGACCGGTTGATGAGCGGCTTCAAGCTGATGGCCGCGGTGCAGATGACCGATGCGCTGCGCAAGGTGACCGATGTGCCCTTCCCGGCCTCCTACAGCGACCGGGTACGCCAGATCGGCGTAGTCAACGCCAAGAACAAGTGGCTGACCCGGCTGGTCGCGACAATGCTCGACGGGCCGGCGGCGCTGCGCCGCTACATGATCGACAATTACGTGATCGAGGGCTTCACCTTCGACCAGGTGCTGAACGACGACGACGCGCTCGAGGCCTTCGTGCGCAAGGCGGCGATCGGCGTGTGGCACGCCTCCTGTACCTGCCGCATGGGCCGCGACGACGATCCGATGGCCGTGGTCGATACCCAGGGACGCGTGCGCGGCGTGCAGGGTCTGCGCGTGGTCGACGCCTCGATCTTCCCGGTGGTGCCCTGCGCCAACACCAATTTCCCCACCCTGATGACGGCCGAGAAGATCTCGGAAGCCGTCCTCGCCGGACACTGAGGAGCAGTCACATGTCGGTCGTGCTGGGCAGCGGCGAGCACCGCTACCGCGTCGTCGAGAACTGGGCGAAGCTGCCCGACGGCTGGGAGTTCCGCGACGTCGCCGCCGTGGCGTGCGACAGCAAGGATCGCGTCTATGTCTTCAACCGCGGCGAACATCCGATGATGGTGTTCGACAGGGACGGCAACTTCCTGCGCTCCTGGGGCGAAGGCCTGTTCAACCGGGCCCACGGCATCCATATCGACAGCGACGACAATCTCTATTGCACCGACGACGGCGACCATACGGTCCGCAAGGTCACGACCGACGGCAAGGTCCTCATGACCATCGGTGTGCCCGACCAGCCCGCACCCTTCCTGAGCGGCAGGCCGTTCAACCGCTGCACCCACACCGCCCTCTCGCCCAAGGGCGAGATCTACGTCTCGGACGGCTACGGCAACAGCCGCGTTCACAAGTACTCGCCCGACGGCAAGCACCTGATGTGCTGGGGCACGACCGGGACCGATCCCGGCGAATTCAACATCCCGCACAATATCGCCGCCGACGAAGACGGCTGGGTCTATGTCGCCGACCGCGAAAACCATCGCGTGCAGGTGTTCGACGGCAACGGCAAGTACGAGGCGCAGTGGAACAACATGCACCGGCCTTGTGCGCTCTATTGCTGCGGTGGGGCGAAGAACCCGACCTTCATCATCGGCGAGCTGGGCCCCGGCATGCCGGTGAACAGCAAGCACACCAATCTCGGCCCGCGCCTGTCGATCGTCGACAGCAAGGGTAAAACCCTCGCTCGGCTCGGCGGCCAGGATGGACCCGGTCATGAGACCGGACGTTTCCTGTCTCCGCATGGGTTGGCGGTCGATTCGCGTGGCGACATCTATGTCGGCGAGGTGAGTTACACCAACTGGCCGAGCACCTTCCCCGGCACCCCCGTGCCGAAATACCTGCGCTCGTTGCAGAAACTCGAGAAAGTCGTCTGAGGAGAATGGCTATGGTTGAACGCGTACTCGTCGTCGGACCCAAGGACACGCTGTCGATGGTCGACGACCTCGCCCCCAAGGGCTACGAGATCATCAAGGCGCTGCACAATTCGCCGGAGCAGAAGGCCGCCCTGCCCGGGACCCACTACTTCGTGGGCTTCATCCAGCAATATGTGACGCCGCAGCTCTTCAAGGATGCGCCGAACCTCAAGCTGATCCAGATGCTGAGCGCGGGATACGACCGGGCCGATCTCGAGGCTGCCCGCAAGAGCGGCGTGCCCCTCTGCGCCAACGGCGGCGCCAACTCGGTTGCCGTCTCCGAGCACGCGATGCTGCTGATGCTGGCGGTCTCGCGCCGGCTGATCACCCAGCACACCAACGTCACCGCCGGCCGCTGGCACGGCAATTCGCCGCCGACCGTCCATGAGGTGCGCAACCGCGTCCTGGGCATTATCGGCCTCGGCACGATCGGCAAGAAGGTCGCCAAGCTGGCCCTCGCCTTCGGCATGACCGTCCACTACTACGACATCGCCCGCCTCAAGGAAGAAGAGGAAGACGCGCTGGGCGTCCGCTTCCGTCTGCTGCCCGAGATCCTGAAGCATTCAGACATCGTCTCGCTGCACGTGCCGCTGAATGGTTCGACCCGGCACATGATCGGCAAGGACGAACTCGCCGCCATGAAGAAGTCGGCGATCATCGTGAACACCTCGCGCGGGCCCGTGATCGACGAGAAGGCAATGATCGCGGCCCTTTCGGCCGGCAACCTGTTCGGCGCCGGCCTCGACGTGTTCGACGAGGAGCCGACCCCGCCGGACAATCCCCTCCTGAAGCTCGACAACGTCGTCCTGACCGCGCATCTCGCCGGACCCACCTTCGAGAGCAACATCACCCGCCTGCGCAACGGCTTCGACAACGTCCAGAGGGTAGCCCGCGGCGAGCCCGCACTCTGGGTCGTTCCTGAATTGCTGGAGCCGAAATGAGCCGGATCGCCCGCAGAACACTCCTGGGGGCGGCTCTTGCCGCTCCCTTCATCGCCCGCGAGGGCTTTGCCCAGGGCGACTGGCCCAAGGGTCCGGTCCGCTGGGTCGTTGCCTTTGCGGCCGGCGGTGCGGCCGACACGGTGGCGCGCAACATCGGCGTGCGCGTGGCCGAAATCATCGGCCAGCAGGTGATCATCGACAACCGTACCGGCGGCAATGCCGTCGTCGCGGCCAATGCCGTGCTGCAGGCGCCGCGCGACGGCCAGACGTTCCTTGTCGACGCGGCCAACCAGATCACCAACACCCTGCTGATGAAGGATCTGCCGTTCGACTATGCGCAGACCTGGTTGCCGGTCACGCAGCTCGCGAGCTTCCCCCAGGTCGTGGCCGTGAAGCAGGACTTCCCGTCGAAGACCATCCAGGAATACATCGAAGCCGCAAAGGCCAAGCCCGGGACGATCAGCTACGGCACGCCGCCGGCGGCCGGCATGGCCCACATGGCCGGCGAGGAACTGCAGCGCCGCGCCGGCATCAAGCTGATCCACGTGCCCTATCGCGGCGGCGCCGACGCCGCGCGCGACATCGGCGCGGGCGCCGTCGATTCGGTGATCATCACCACGAACTCGATCCGCCCGCCCGTCGCCGCCGGCCGAGCGCGCGTGCTGGCGGTCACCAGCGTCAAGCGGTCCGCGGCCTTCCCCGACGTCCCCACCCTCGCCGAGAGCGGCTATCCGGGCTTCGACCTGAACGACTGGAACGGCCTGTTCGCCGCCACCGGCACGCCGCCCGCCCTGGTCGACCGCATGCAGGCCGTGGTGGCCGAGGCGATCAAGGACCCGAAGGTGAAGGAGCGGCTCGACCCGACCGGCGCCGATCTGGTCGCCAACACGCCGGCCCAGTTCAGGACCTGGATCGCCGGCCAGCGCGAGCTGCTCGGCAAGCTGATCGCCGAGGCCGGCATCAAGCTGGAGTAAGACGCGCCGTCAGGCTGTCTGAAGTTTCAGCCGGTAGGTTTCGTCGAATTTCAGGATCGCCGCGAAGGAGATCGCGGCGGCCGCCATGATCATGAAGGCCGGGCTGTAGTCGTTCGCCGTGCGGTCGACGAGCCAGGTGGCGACCAGCGGGCTGAAGCCGCCCAGCACGCCGAGCGTCACGTTGTAGCCCAGCGCGATCGCCGTGCAGCGGATCTCCGCCGGCACGGCTTCGACCATGAGGGCCGGCTGGGCGCCGATGAAGGCGCCGACCGACAGCACGAAGCCCAGCTGCCCCAGCAGGATCAGGGTCGGGTGGCCGTGGTGCATCAGCCAGAAAAACGGCAGTGCGCCCACGAACCCCAGCGCCGTCGCGCTCAACATCACGGGGCGCCGACCGTAGCGGTCCGACAGCCATCCCATCAGGATCATGACCGGCAGCATCGCGACCATGCTGACCGAATTGATGGCCAGCGCGGTGGCGGGCGCAATGTCGTCGGCTAGCTGCAGCCAGCTCACGATGTAGACGAACATCAGGTAGAAGCCGACCGAGTTGAATACCGAGAGGGCGGCGAGCCTGCCGAGCAGCGGGCCATGGTTGCGCACCGTGTCGAGGAGCGGCGACCGGCTTGGCGCGGCCTTGCGCGGCGTCTCATGGACGTGGCGCCGCAGGACGACGCCGGCGATGCCGACCAGCAGTCCCAGCAGGAACGGCAGACGCCAGCCCCAGCTCTCCAGCGCCTGCTCCGACATCACCGACGCCAGCAGTGCGCCTGTCGCCGAGCCCAGCAGGATGCCGCCGATCGCGCCGCAGCAGCCCAGCGCGCCCACCAGCCCACGCCGGTTGGGCGGCGACTGCTCGATGATGAAGATGATCGAGGTCGTGTACTCGCCACCGACCGACAGGCCCTGCACCATGCGCAGCAGCGTGAGCAGGATCGGCGCCGCGATCCCCAGCGTCTGGTAGTCGGGCAGCACGCCGACGAGGAAGGTCGGAATGGCCATCGCCGCCACCGAGAAGGTCAGCGCCGCGCGGCGGCCGAGCCTGTCGCCGATCGCCCCGATCACGGCGCCGCCGATCGGCCGCATCAGGAAGCCCACGGCGAAGATCCCGAAGGCCGCCAGGACCTGGGCGACGGGATCTTCGCTGGGGAAGAAGGCGCGACCGATCGCCGCGGCGAAATAGCCGTAGACCGCGAAGTCGTACCATTCCAGCACGTTGCCGATCGCGCCGGCCGCAATGACGCGGCGCGTGTTGCCCTGATTCATCCCCGCTCCCCCGAGCCTCGGATCGGCCGAACGATCAGCCGTAGACGAACGCACGATCCTCGAGATCGATGGCCGGAAAGACGTTCTTCTCGTTCCAGTAATCCTGCGTGTGCTGCCACTCCGGCTTGTCGCCGCGTTTGGGCAGCAGATGCATGCCACGCATCAGGTAGCCCGGATTGAAGTTCTCCGGATCGATCCAGGGCAACAAGGCCATGTCCTTGTCCTCGGGCCGCAGGGCGACCTCGACCTTGCGGGCCTGGTGCTTGTCCATGTGGTCCAGCAGGCGGCAGACGAAGTCGCCGACCAGGTCGGCGCGCAAGGTCCAGCTCGCGCGGAAGTAGCCGAAGACCCAGACCATGTTGGGCACGCCGGTGAACATCATGCCGCGATAGGTCACGGTATCGGCGAAATCGACCGGCTTGCCGTCCACCGCGAAGGCGATGTCGCCCATCACCGACAGGTGGAAGCCGGTCGCCGTCACGATGATGTCGGCCTCGAGCACCTTGCCCGATTTGAGCAGGATGCCTTCAGGGACGAAGCGGTCGATCTCGTCGGTCTCGACCGAGGCCTTGCCGGAGCGGACGGCCTTGAAGAGGTCGCCGTCCGGCACGAACGCGATGCGCTGCTGCCACGGCCGGTAGCTCGGCGTGAAATGCGGCTCCATCGGGAAGTCCGGTCCGACATGGGCGCGAACGCCGGCCAGCAGCTCGGCCCGCACCTTGTCGGATTCCTCGAAGGCGCGCCGGGTGAACACCGACTGGTCGTGCAGGATCTTGCGGCGCACGATCTCGTGGATCCATTCCTCGTCGACCTCGAGCTGGCGCAGCGTCTCGGCGAGTTCGATGGCATTGCGGCCCGGGATGAAATAGGTCGGCGTCCGCTGCAGCATCGTCACATGGCCGGCCTTGTCGGCCATCGCCGGGATGACCGTTGCCGCGGTCGCCCCGGAGCCGATCACGACGATCTTCTTGGCCGTGTAATCGAGGTCCTCCGGCCAGGTCTGGGGATGGACGATCCGGCCCTTGAAGGTCTCCGCGCCCTTCCATTCCGGCGTATAGCCGACGGAATGGCGGTAGTAGCCCTGGCACATCCAGAGGAAGTTGGCGGTGAAGCGGACTGCCTCACCCGTATCGGTGCGAACGCCCTCGATCGTCCAGAGATTGTCCTTGCTCGACCAGGTGGCGGAGTCGATGCGGTGGCGGTAGCGGATGTGCCGCGCCAGGTCGTTCTCTTCGATGACCTCGCCCATATAGGTCTTGATCTCGTGCGCGGTGGCGATCGGCTTGCCCTTCCACGGCTTGAAGCGATAGCCGAACGTGTGGAGGTCGCTGTCGGAGCGAATGCCGGGATACTTGTGGGTCAGCCAGGTGCCGCCGAAGCTCTCCTGCGTTTCCAGGATGACGAAGCTGCGATCGGGCATCTGGTGGGTCAGATGATAGGCGCCGCCGATGCCCGAAATGCCGGCGCCGACGATGAGGACATCGAAATGCTCGGTCCTGGTGGCCGCGGGCCGCGCAAGGGTGGTATCCGGCATGGGAAGGCTCTTTCCTCGCTGATAAACTACCGCCAGTCTTGCTTGAACATGAGCGTCGAAGCCAGCCCCCAAATGCCACGCGTCGAAACCGGCCGGAAACGCCGCGGCGTCCTGTCGGCCCTTGCCGTCCTGGCGGGCCTCGTCGTCGGGATCGGCCTTGCCGAGGGCCTGACCCGTCTGCTCCTTCCCGCTTTCGATCCCTCCGGCCGCTTCGCATTCACCTATCCGGTGGGATCCCTGTTGCTCGGCAAACCCGGCACGAAGGCCCGCCAGATCAAGAATACCGGCGACTATGACGTGGCCGTCCGCATCAATTCACACGGACTGCGCGACGCCAACGACGTGGCCACCGCCGGCTCCGACGACATCCTCGTCGTGGGCGATTCCTTCACCTGGGGTTGGGGCGTCGAAGCCCAGGACCGCTTTTCCGACCAGCTCCAGATCCTCACCGGCCGGCGCACCTTCAACCTCTCGACCCCCACGGACATTGAGGGTTACGCGGCCCTCCTCGCCTACGCCAAGTCGCTGGGTTCGAGGGCCGGCCGGGTCGTCATCGCCATCTGCATGGAGAACGATCTCCACCTGTATGGAGGCGCCCAGCCGGACGAACCGTCGCCAAGCAGCGGCGGCGCACTCAAGGACTGGCTGGCGAGCCATTCGGCCCTCTATCTCCTCGCTGTCACGACCGTCCAGCAAACGCCGTGGCTGCGGGATATCGCCGTGCGGGGCGGCCTGATCGTGCCGAACCTCGAGGGGATCGCGAAGAACGACTACGATCCTGCGGTCATCGACTCGTCGGCCGACAGGCTCCGGGAGATCGCGGAACGCTATCGCACGCTCGTCGTGCTGATCCCCTCCCGCGCGCTCTGGGTGGGCAACTCCCGCTCCCGGGCCATCGAGGATCGCGTCCATACGGCCTTCGTGGTGGCTCTCCAACGGCGCGGCATCGACGTGCTGGACCTGCAGCCGGTCCTGGAGGCACAACTGGCCCCGCTCGCCTACCACTTCGCCAATGACGGCCACTGGAACGTCCGCGGTCATGCCCTGGCCGCCCACGCCATCAGCCGGCATCTCGCCCGCTAACGGAAGAACACCCATGCACGACAAGGTCGACGTCCTGATCATCGGTTCCGGCGCCTCGGGGGCGGCGGTGGCCTGGAGCCTCGCCGACACGAAGATGCGCATCCTCTGCCTCGAACAGGGCGACTGGGTGAAGCCCGCGGACTATCCGACCAACGGCCGGGACTGGGAGGCCCGCCTGTTCGGCGACTTCGCCATCAATCCGAACCGCCGGGCTCGCGAAACCGACTACCCGATCAACAACGGCACCTCGCCCATCCAGGTCGTGAACTTCAACGGCGTCGGCGGCAGCACCATCATGTACACGGCGCACTATCCGCGCCTGCATCCGTCGGACTTCAGGGTGAAGTCGCTGGACGGCGTGGCCGACGATTGGCCCGTCGACTACGCCACCCTGGAGCCATACTTCGCCGAGAACGACCGCATGACGGGCGTCGCCGGCCTCGAGGGCGATCCGGCCTACCCTCACCATGTGCTGCCGATGCCGCCGCTGCCGCTCGGCAAGACCGGCAAGTGCTTCGGCGAGGCGATGAACAAGCTGGGCTGGCATTGGTGGCCCTCGGACTCCGCGATCGCCACCACCGAGTATGACGGCCGCGCCCCCTGTATCAATCTCGGCCACTGCACGCCGGGCTGCGCCCAGGGCGCCAAAGCCAGCACCGACGTCACCTATTGGCCGCACGCGATCCGCGCCGGCGTCGAGCTGCGCACCCGCGCGCGGGTGCGCGAGATCACTGTCGGCCCCGACGGTCTCGCGAGCGGCGCGATCTACTACGACGCCGAGGGGAAGGAGCATTTCCAGCCGGCGGAAATGGTGATCGTGGCCTGCAACGGCATCGGCACGCCGCGCCTCATGCTCAATTCGCAATCGGGAAAGTTTCCCAACGGGATCGCCAATTCGAGCGGCCTCGTGGGCAGGAACCTGATGTTCCACCCGTTCGCCCACACCTACGGCTACGTCGATGAGCCGATCGACGGAAACACCGGCGCGCAGCTGTCGCTGTGGAGCCAGGAATTCTACGAGACCGACAAGACCCGCGGCTTCGTGCGCGGTTACACCCTGCAGCTCCATCGCGGCGCCGGCATGATCGTCGACGCGATCGCCAACACCGCGCGGGGCTTCCTGCCGTGGGGCGAGGCGCATCACGACGTTTACCGCACCATCTTCAACCGCAAGCTCGGCCTCTCGGCGATCTGCGAGGACCTGCCCGAAGAGCATAACAGGGTGACGCTCGATCCGGTGCTGAAGGACAGCAACGGCATTCCCGCGCCCAGGATCGACTACACGCTGAGCGACAACACGAGGAAGATGATTGTCCACGGCGTGGCGCGGTCGAAGGACATCCTCGAAGCGGCCGGCGCGAAAAACATCGGGGGCGAGGCGCCGATGCTCAATGCCGGCTGGCACCTGATGGGCACGGCCCGCATGGGGACCGATCCCGAGCGCTCCGTGGTCAACGAATGGGGCCGCAGCCACGATGTGAAGAACCTGTTCATCGTCGACGGCAGCATCTGGGTGACCTCGGGCGGCGTGAACCCGACCTCGACCATCCAGGCGCTGGCGCTCTACATCGCCGACAACATCAAGCGGCGTCTCGCCGACGCCACGCTCTTCGACTGAGGCCGACCAACATGACGTACGACACACTGACCGACGCCGAAATCCGCGACCTGCGCGCGCTGGCTGGCCTGATGATCCCCGCCAGCACGACCTATGGCGTGCCAGGCGCCGATGACGAGCTGATCTTCGCCGATATCGTCAAGAACTTGGAACGCGATACCGCCGACGCCCAGACCGCTCTCCGGCAACTCGCCGACCTGTCCGGTGGCGCCTTCGCCGATCTTCCCATCGACCGCCGTACCGAGGTCGCAGCCCGCTTCAGACAGGAAGGCGGCGCCCCGCTCTTCGCCCTCAATCGCGTGGTGCTGCTGTGTTACTACCGGGACGATCGCGTGATGCGCTCGCTCGGGCAGGAGCCGCGCTCGCCCTTCCCCAAGGGCCATGTCGTGGAACAGGGCGACTGGTCGTTGCTCGATCAGGTAAGGAATCGCCCGCCGATGTGGCGTCGCGCCTGACGGGGCTCGTCAGCCCTGGCCGCGGGCCTTCATCACGTAGCCCATCGCCCGGAAACTAGAGTCCTTCTGGATCGCCGAGGTGATCCGCGGATCGCCGTGGGGATTGCTGAGGGCGTTGAGCACGTCGGTCTGCGTCTGGCAGGACGCGGTCGCCTGGGCCGCGAGGGATTGGGCGCTGGCGAAGGCGTCGGCGAGGTGAATGTTCGCGACCAGACAATTGTCACGCGCCTCGTAAGCATCATTGATGCTCTTCATCAGCTTGGGATCGGACAGGCCGGCGCCGCTCATGGAACTCGCCGCCTCGCAGCCTCCCAGCAGCACCGGAAGAAGCACCATTGCCGCCTGCAGGGATGTCCTTGTCGCCTTCATCCACTCGTCCCGTCTCGTAACACCAGCAAAGGAAAATATGCCGGGCCCGGCCTGTCAAGGCCAGGCCCGGATCGCGGCTCAGTGCCGGCTGATTTCGGCGCGGCCGACGACCATGTGGTGGACTTCGTCCGGGCCGTCGGCGAAGCGCAGGTGGCGCTGGTTCACGTACATCTCCGACAGCGGCGACCACTGCGAGATGCCGGTGGCGCCGTGGATCTGCATCGCCTGGTCGATGATCAAGCAGACCTTCTCCGGCACCATCGCCTTGACCATGCTGATCCAGACGCGGGCCTCACGATGGCCCAGCACGTCCATCGCCTTGGCGGCCTTGAGGACCATGAGGCGCATCGCCTCGATCTCGATGCGGGCGCGGCTCACCAGCTCGAGGTTCTTGCCGAGCTGGATGAGCTGCTTGCCGAAGGCGGTGCGGGTGGAGCCGCGCTTGACCATCAGGTCGAGCGCCTTTTCCGCCGCACCAATCGAGCGCATGCAGTGATGGATGCGGCCCGGCCCGAGGCGGACCTGGCTGATCTCGAAGCCGCGGCCCTCGCCCAGCAGCATGTTCGCGGCAGGCACCCGGCAGTTGTTGAACTTGAGGTGCATGTGGCCACGCGGCGCATGGTCATGGCCGAACACGGTCATCGGCCCAAGGATCTCGAGGCCGGGTGTGCCCATCGGCACGAGAATCTGCGACTGCTGGAACTGCGGCGAGGCGTCCGGGCTGGTCTTGCACATGACGATCATGATCTTGCAGCGCGGGTCGCCGGCACCGGAGATGTAGTACTTTTCGCCATTGATCACCCACTCGTCGCCGACCAGTTCCGCGCGCGTGGCAATGTTCTTGGCGTCCGACGAAGCCACGCCCGGCTCGGTCATGGCGTAGGCCGAACGAATCTCGCCGTTCAGCAGCGGCTTCAGCCACTTCTCCTTCTGCTCCGGCGTGCCGACCTTCTCGAGCACTTCCATATTGCCGGTGTCCGGCGCCGAGCAGTTCAGCGATTCGGAGGCCAGCGCATACTTGCCGAGCTCGGCGGCGATGTAGGCGTAGTCCAGATTGGTGAGGCCGCGGCCGATCTCGGAGTGCGGCAGGAAGAAATTCCACAGGCCCGACGCCTTGGCCTTGTTCTTGGCCCCCTCGAGCAGTTCGAGTTGGCCCGGCGCCCAGCTCCAGCGATCCTTGCGCCCCTCGCCCAGACGGAAGAACTCCTCCGTGATGGGCGCTACGTTTTCGTTGATGTGTGCCTTCACGGCATCGAACAGCGGCTGGGCCTCCTTCGACATCGCGAGATTGTTCAGTTCGGCATCGAGATCCGGGCGGACCGCCTTCTTGGTCGCTGCCGCTGCCTTCTGGGTCATCTACGTTTCCTCAGGTCCATGAATACCTGCATCCATCCCTACAGACCTGACATCACGGGTCAATCCCGCAGACGCGGGACAAACCGTTCCGCGACGTAACGGCGTTCGAGGCTGACAGGAAGCGAGTGAAGCCGCTCGACCATGCCAACCCACACTGTCAGAGGGGTTTTTGTCGAGTTTGCAGTCCAGTTCCTCGCGCTTTGGAGAACGTTCGCGAGGGGCCGGCCAGCGTCGTCAGGCGGTTCGGCGGCGTGCCAAAGCCTTCGCGAGGACCGTGCGCAGCACGTCCGGTGCAATCGGCTTGCTGACGTAGCCGTCGCCGCCGGCCGCAAGGAAGCGCTCCTCATCGCCTGCCATCGCGCTGGCCGTCACGAACACGATGGGCACCCGACTCCGCGGCCCCTCCGCCTTGCGGATCAGCCGAGTCGCTGCCAGCCCGTCGAGGTGCGGCATCTGCACGTCCATCAGAACGGCGTCGTAGTCGTTGGCCTGCACGGCGGCCAAGGCTTCGTTGCCGTCATCGACAAGATCGCAGGTGTGGCCGTCTCTCGTCAGGAGCGCCTGGAGGAGAATCCGCATGGTTGGGGCATCGTCGGCCACCAGAATGCGCCGCGCTCCCAGCGGGCGATCGGCGGCGGGACCGGCGGCCGAGGGAACAGTGTCGACAACCGCCCGGCAGGGCAGATCGACCGTGAACAGCGAGCCCCGGCCGGGGCTCGATTCGACGGAGATGCTCCCTCCCATCAGCGTGAGCAGCTGGCGACAGATCGGCAGACCGAGCCCCGTGCCACCGAACCGCCGGCCGATGCTCTCGTCGGCCTGCACGAAACTCTCGAAGATCCGTTGCTGCATTTCGGGCGCCATGCCGATGCCGGTATCGGCCACGGTGAGAAGAAGTCGGTGTCCCGCATCGACCGTCCGGGCCTCGACGGATACCCTGCCCTGCGAGCTGAACTTCACGGCGTTGGAGAGCAGATTGAGGAGCACCTGCCGCAAACGACCTTCGTCGCCAAGAATCTGCCGTGGCAGGTCGTCGGCAATCCGCACCTCCAAGGAGTTGCCCCGCTCCTCTGCAGCTGCCGCCACGAGCGGTATCGTCGACTCAACGAGCTCGCGAACCGAGAAAGGAGCCGACGTGACGGCGAGTCGACCTTTCTCCAGCTGCGCGAAATCCAGAATATCGTTGACGATCGTCAGCAGATGACGCGCCGCGTGCTCGGCCGTGTCGAGGTACTCCCGAACGACGGGATCGGTCGTGCCCGGCCTTGCGAGGTCCAGCATGCCGAGGACTCCCGCCAGGGGCGTTCTCACTTCATGGCTCATGTTGGCGAGGAACAGCGACTTTGCACGATCGGACGCCGTTGCAGCATCGCGGGCCAGCGCCAGTTCCGTGACACGCTCCTCGATGTCGGTCGCCATGCGCGAAAGGGCGGAGGCGAGGATTGTCAGTTCGCTGTTTCGGCGGCTGATCCGCGGCCGCACGGAATAGTCGCCCTGCCCGATCGCTTCCGCCGCCTGGACGAGTTGGCCCAGCGGACGGATCACCTGGCGTTGTGCCACGGCAAAGGCCGCCATGAAGGCCGCGATTGCCAGGCTGGAAATGACGATGACGCGCGTCATCAACTCGTGTCGAATATGGTCGATCGCTGCCAGCGAGAAGGCAAACCGGGCGCGGCCCAGCCTCTGCCCCTCGAAGGACAGCAGAACCTCGAACAGTTGCAGGACGGTGCCGTCAGCCTGGGGCAATGACAGCCCCTTGAACGGGACCACAGGCCCCCCGCAGTCCGAGAGCGGCCCGGCCGCCGTTATCACCATCCCCCGGTTGTCGCACAGAAGCAGCGCCTCGAAGCTGCCGGCCCGAACGCTTTCCCTTACGGCGTCGGCAACGCTGGCATAGTCTCGTTCGGTCAGCGGCGCTGCGAACATGGCATTGAGCAGCTGGCCGTCGGTGCGCGCACGGGCGTGAAGTTCGACCAGCAGCGCCTCGCGCATCTGGATCGACTGGGTATAAGTCAGGGCAACCGCCGTGCCGGTGATGGCAATCAGACCCAGCGCCAACAGGCGTACGCGGAAGGAGTTCCGCCAGTGGTGTCCGCGGACGATTGCCCGCGCGATCCAGCCTTGCAGCGGACTCATGGCGCCCCTGTGGGCACCCGCGAGATCAACGAAGCTGCTCACGGGTTTCCGCCGTAACAGAGTCGATCGTCTCCAGATCCCGTTCGGGCACGGGTCGGATGGCTCGTACGCCCGTCAGGGTCGCGAACTCCCGGCCGAGGTCCGTTGCGGGGAATGCCATGAGGGCCGCCTTGAGCGCAGCAGCCCTCTCCGCCGGCATGGTGCGCCCCTGGAGCAGCAGGAAGTTCGGCAGCTTGGCAAACTCATCCATGACCGACAGACGTTCGGCGATCTCGGGACGGATGGCGCGCAGTTCGCCGGCACTCATCATGGCCAGCGGCGCGCTTCCCGAGGTCAGCACCTGGGCGAGACTGTCCTCGTTGCGGGTCCAAACCATTTCGTAGTTGGCACCGGCCGACAGTCCGCGCTGTCGCAGCCAGTTCTTGCCGATCAGGACCAGCATCGACTGCGGGTTGGACACAGCGAGCGCCTTGCCGCGCAGAGCCTCGATCGAGTGAGCCGGCGTTGCCTTGAGCGTCACCAGCAGGGCTGGAATGGGGGGATCGAAGCCCGCGATCAACGTCAATCCCGCGTCCTGCTGGGCGATCCGCCCCAGATTGGCCGCCGTCACCACGAGATCGTATTCGCCGGCCACGGTACGTGCCTGGAAGGTACGGAAATCGGGGGCCGTCGCGATCTCGACCGGCAGGCCGAGTGCTGCGGAGAGATGGTCGCGCAGCGGCCTGTAGTTGGTGAGAAGAACCCGCGGGCTGAGGTTGGGCAGGACACCGACCTGAAACGCCTGCGCCCATGCCGGCAGCGCGGACGCGAGAATCGTGACCGAGAGGACCAAGGCCGTGGCGATCGTTCGGATGTTCATTCGATGTCCCTTCCTGAGGCTCGGGCACCGGCTTGCACTGTCCGTGCCGCGGGGCGAACATGCGTAGAATCGCGGTTTCAGGGCGTTTCCTCCGCTCGTCGTCTTTGCAGAATGCGAATCGGAGCCCCTCGATCCTTGCCACATTTGCAATTTGCAAAGGATCGCATCGGACCTGGGGAGCTGCGCCATCTCAGTTCCAACGCTCTCCGCTTCCGTTCCAATGTTGAATGCTAACAATCACGTCCTCCGTGATGGTATCGGCATTAACCTTGGCGCCGTCACCGAGGTTGGGAAGATGGTTCTGAAAAGTGATGATGCTGTCGGATCTCAGATGCGCGACCATCAGATCCCCGCCCCAATCCATAGCCGCCCCCTACCCTGTCCTGTCCCCGGCAACGGCGTTCGCTGTATGGGCAGGGACAGGGCCAGCAGCAGGCCCGACGGTCCCGCGCCGATGATCGCGACCTGCGCGCGTTGTTGCCTGACCATTGGTCTCGCTCCCCTGCCGCTGGCATACGCGCCGTTCCACGGGCTACCAGGCCCGTCAGGGACGCCGGCGCAGCGCCGTCACCATGACCAGCGCCGCGCGCGACCGCCTGCGGCGCCGCCGTCATACCCAGCGCCCAACTGTAGCCGTCAGGATCCCACACCTAATGGCTCAAATGAGTCCGGACCCCAGCACAAGGTATCTGGGCGGTATGTGAGCCGGAGAATTGCATGAGTCGTTTTCCGTTGGTCGCCGTGGGCGCTGTGCTGGTCGTCCTCGGATTGATCGGCTTCGCCATCCCGATCTTCACGACCCAGGAGACCACGGAGCTGGCCCGGATCGGCGAGCTCAAGCTCCAGACCACGGAAACGACATCGCACATCAGTCCACCGCAGCTGAGCGGCAGCGCCTTGGTGCTTGGCGTCGTTCTGATCGGTAGGGGATTCACCCTGAAGAAATAGGACACTGCTTCGCCGGCACCAGAGACCGCTCCTCCGATCGTCGTCAGCCCCAGCCTGACGGCGGCAATGACATCGTCACTCCGAATAGTCGGCCTTGATCAGTCGTGACAGGGCCGCAGCCAGTTCCTCAACACTGAAGGGCTTTTTGAGCACCGGGTGGGCGAGTTCGCCCTTCGCCTCTTTGCTTGCCCTGTTGCCCGTACAATAGAGGAACGGAACGCCATGCCGTTCCAAGGCTTCCGCAACCACGCCGCTGTCGCTGCCGCCGAGGTTCATGTCGAGCATGGCGACGTCGAACTGCTGCCCGGCGAGGAGACCCAGAGCCTTGTCGACGCTCGGGGCGCTCGTCACCGCGCTGCAGCCGAGGTCCGATAGCCAGCCTTCAATCATCATGAGAATGAGGTGCTCGTCCTCGACGACCAGGACCCGGAGGCCTGAAAGCAGCTTATCCAATGGAGCCACCGTCCAGGGCGCCACTGTCCGGCGCGGGGATGTCGATGGTGCAGACAGCTCCCTCGGGCCTGTAGTCGAGCCTTACATCAGCACCCAACTCATGGGTCAGTCCTCGCTCGATCGCATTCGAGCCGAAGCCCTTGTGCGATGGAGGCTTCACCAAGGGGCCCCCTGTCTCCCGCCAGTTCAGGACGAGGCGCTTGCCGGCCGGTGCGGAGCGTGTCTTCCAGTCAATCCGGACTTTTCCTTCCGCCGTCGACAACGCGCCATATTTGAGCGCGTTTGTCCCGAGTTCATTGAAGACGACGGATAGCGCCAAGGCTGTCTTGGGCGGCAGGCGCACATCTGCGCCTATGAGCCCGATGCGATCCGGGTCGGCATCTGTGAAGGGCTGCAGCGCCTCGCTGATCACCTGCCGCAGCCCGGCTCCTTTCCAGTTTTCGCGCGTCAGGAGATCGTGTGACCGCGAAAGCGCAAAGAGCCGGGACTCGATCGCCTCCCGAGCGACCTTGGGATCCGGGGTCGACCGTAGCGCCTGCCAGACGATCGACTGCACGACCGCGAGCGTGTTTTTCACCCGATGGTTCAGCTCATCGATCAGTGCCAGGGATTGCGCCTGCTGGGCCTTCAGAATGGAAAGGTCGACGAAAGACACAAAATACTGGACGATCTTGCCCTGTTCGTTGCGGACAGGGCTGACGAACAGCCCGACCCAGAAGACGCCGCCATCTTTTCGGCGGTACTGCAGTTCGCAACCGCATTCCGACTTGCCCGAGAATTCCGCGTCGATGGCGGCCTGCCCCTCCGCATCCACTGCATGGGCCAGAAGGAAATTGAAGTTCTTTCCCAGAACCTCTCGGCGCTCGTATCCACTCAAGGCGAGGAAGGCATCGTTGGCAAAAATGATCGGATTTTCGGGATCCGTGGCATCCGTGAACACCATGGCCATGCGAGTGGTCTCGGCGGCTACGACAAACGGCCCTAGATGGTCCCGGAATTCCTTGACCTCGGCCTCGGCTGCCTTTTGGCCAGTAGACTTCTTCGTCAAGTCCGACAAGTTGATGGCCCCCTCGAATGTTTGCCGCCCGAAGAACTGACCAAGAACTGGGAGACGCCAGCCGCTATTGCTGCATGGAACAATAGCCGCCGCAGTCGAAACATCGGCGGCGTAGCCCTAATGCGCGACGGCTCTGCCTGTGTGGAACATACGCGCGAAACGCCCATTTTATTGGGCTTCTAAGTAATGGCGGAGGGGATGGGATTCGAACCCACGAATGGGGTTTACCCCCATTAACGGTTTAGCAAACCGCCGCCTTCGGCCACTCGGCCACCCCTCCGCAGCCCGTTCAAGACCCCGGCGACCATAACTCACGACGGATGCCGGGCGGTTCTAGCGGCGGGGGCCCGGAGTGTCAAACGATGTCGCAATTTTGCGAGTATTTACAGGCTCTTGGCGGGACCGCCTGAAGCATGCGACGCTGCTTCCATGACATCCAGTTCAATCGACATGCTCCAGCGCCTGGTGGCGTTCGACACCACCTCGCGCAACTCCAACCTCGATCTGATCAAGTACATCCAGGGCTACCTGGACGATCACGGCATCCGCAGCACGCTGGTCCCCAACGAGGAAGGCACCAAGGCCAACCTGTTCGCCTCGGTCGGTCCCGAGGCCGAGGGCGGCATCGTCCTGTCGGGCCACACCGACGTCGTGCCGGTCGACGGCCAGCCGTGGGACACCGACCCGTGGACGCTGACCGAGAAGCCAGACGGCAATCTCTACGGCCGCGGCACCTGCGACATGAAAGGCTTCATCGCCGCCTGCCTTGCCCACGTGCCGGCCCTCAAGAAGGCGAAGCTCAAGGTGCCAATGCATTTCGCCTTCAGCTACGACGAAGAGATCGGCTGCCTCGGCGCGCATTCGCTGGTCGAGAAGCTGGTCGGCAACGTGCCGCGCCCGCAGGCTGTGATCGTGGGCGAACCGACCATGATGGGCGTGGTCAACGCCCAGAATGCCGGAGGTGGCATCATCGCCACCTTCACCGGCGTCGAGGCCCACTCCTCCATGACGCATCTCGGCGTCAGCGCCATCCATTTCGCCGGCGACTTCATCCACTGGCTGAACGAGCTGCAGGTCGAGCTGGCCGGGCGCAAGCGGACCGACATCGACACCGTGCCCGGCCATACAACAATCAATGTCGGCATCGTGACCGGCGGCACGGCGGGCAACATCCTGGCGCGCGAGTGCACCCTCAACTGGGGCTACCGCACCCTGCCCGGCGACGATCCGTGGGAGGTCCAGCGCCGCGCCGAAGCCTATGTCGCCGAACTGCTGCTTCCGAAGATGAAGGCCAAGCATCCCGACGCCGACATCCAGCTGAAACGCCGCTCCTTCGTGCCAGGGCTGATGCCGCAGGAGAACGAGGAAGCCGCGAAGCTTGCCCTGCAATGGACTGGCGGCAACCGCACCTATGCCGTGCCCTATGGCACCGAGGCCGGCATCTTCCGCAGCCACGGCATCCCGACCGTGATCTGCGGACCGGGCGACATCTCGCAGGCCCACCAGCCCAACGAATTCGTCGCGAAGTCGCAGATGGACGCCTGCGACGCGTTCATCGGGAGGATGATCGGCTGGGCCGAGCGGCAATAGGGTGGCATGACCCCATCGCCCTCGTCAGACGAGGGCACTTCCCCTTTGCTGAATCCGCAAAGGGGAAGAATCTGATCTAGCCTTCGGTGCGGCGCGTCGTCTCGAACAGGAACCAGACGCGCTTCTCGGCCTCGTCGATCCAGTTCTCGATCAGGCTGGCCGTGGCAATGTCGCCATGCTCGTCGCACAGCTCGTGGAGCGTGCGCATGTGCACGCAGAGTTGCTTGTTGTCATCGCGCAGCTCCGCGAGCATGTCGAGCGGCGTCACATAGTCGGCATCGTTGTCGAGCACGCGCTGCAGCCGGGAGATATGGCCGATTGACCGCAGCGTCGTGCCGCCGAGCTTGCGCACGCGCTCGGCGATCACATCCGTCATGGCGTCGATCTCGGTCGCCTGCTCGTCGAGCAGCAGGTGGTAGTCGCGGAAGTTCGGGCCCGACATGTGCCAGTGGAAGTTCTTGGTCTTCCAGTAGAGCGCGGCCACGTCGGCCAGGAGGATATTGAGCCCACCGCTCAGATCCCTGGTGGCGTTCTCGCCGAGGTCGGTCGGGGTGGCGAGCGCGGCCTTCTTGCGTTCCTTGGCGTCCTTGCTCATGGGCTGACTCTCCTGAAGAGATACTACGTTGAAAACCTAGCGTGATTCGGCAAACCCGTCAGCCGGCGCAGACCGGCTGCTCGACCCGGAACACCTCGTGCTGACCGAAGCGCTTCGCGTAGGTGTCGACGATCGAGGCGACCTTCGGCCGATGCGCGGGCGCATCGAATACGACGACCACCACGAGCTTCGTGCGCTCGGCTCCGATAACTCCCGCCGGATCGCGATGCTGGCCGCGCGCGTCGATCACCGTGAGACCGGCCGGAAACTGCGGCGTCACGGTGTCGGCCAGGAACGATGCCCATTCCGCATCGCTCACCTCGCCGCCCGCCGGCTTGTCCCGGCCGAAGTAGAGATTCACCTCGACGGCCGGCTTGAGGGGCACTGCGCAGACCGCGGACGGCCCCGGCTGCGCGCAGGCGAAGAGCAACGGGCAGAGCAAGGACGCCCCCAACACCCCGCGCCAGGATCCGGCCGGCATCCTAGTTGAGATACGGAACGGCCATGCCCTTTGTAACGGCGGGACGGGCGTTCACGATGTCGTACCAGCGTTTCACGTTCGGATAATCGGAAAGGTTCACGGTGTGCCACTCGTGACGCGCCGCCCACGGGAAGATCGACATGTCGGCAATCGTGTAATCCTCACCCGCCACGAAGGCGTTGCCGGCAAGCTGCTTGTCGAGCACGCCATAGAGCCGCTTGGCCTCGTCGACGTAGCGCTTCATGCCGTACTCGATCTTGGTCGGGGCAGCCCGCAGGAAGTGATGGGCCTGGCCGAGCATCGGGCCGAAGCCGCCCATCTGCCACATCAGCCACTGGATCGAATCGTAGCGCCTGGTGCCGTCGGCCGGCAGGAACTTCTTCGTCTTGTCGGCGAGGTAGATCAGGATCGCACCCGACTCGAACAGGCTGTACGGCTTGCCTCCCGGACCGTCGGGATCCACGATCGCGGGAATGCGGTTGTTCGGGCTGATGCGCAGGAACTCGGGCTTGTGCTGTTCGCCCTTGGAGATGTCGATCTTGTGCACGCTGTACGGCAGTTCGCACTCTTCGAGCATGATGGAAATCTTGCGGCCGTTCGGCGTGCCCCACGTGTGAAGCTCGATCATCTCCCAGGTCCCCCGTTCATCGATATGAGATAGGTCCGCCGGGCTTCAGGCCCAGCTGTCGTCGTCGCCGCCGACGCCGCCATCGTCGAGCGCAGCGGTATCGTAGTCCCCCGCCCCCGCCTGGTCGTCGGCAAGGGCCTGTTGCTGCTGGGTCGAGGACTCCGGCGGCCGCAGTTCCGGCGGCGTGGTGCCGCCCATTGCGGCCTGCTGCTGCTGGCCGAACGGGTTGCTGCCCATCAGGCCGCGAATGCCTTCGAACAGCAGCGCCCCGCCAGCCACGCCAGCAGCGGTGGCCATCGCCGTCCGCAGGAAACTCCCGCCCGCCGGCTGCTGCTGCTGTGGCGGCTGCTGCGGCGCAAGGGCAGCCTGCAACGGCGAGCGTGTGGTCGGTGACGTCGACGGCACCGACGTGCGCGGCGCAGCGCTGGCGGCGGCCGCGCCCCACGGTCCGATCTGGGGCGCGCTGCCCAGGAACCCGGCAGCCGCCGGCTGGGCGGTCCCCGCCTTTGCTTCCAACTCGGCAATGCGCTCCTGCGCGGCCTTCAGCGCCTGCTCCTGAACGAGAACCGTCTGAACCAGAAGGTACGTCGCGGCCGGCTGTTGCGCCGCGAGTCCCTTGATGAACGACTCGGCTTCGCCGTCACGCGACTGTAACTCGAACGGCTTCAGCCGATCGAACAGACCCGAGATCAGATCGCGTTCCTGCTGTTGCATGACCAGTCTCCCGCCCTACCACGTTGGGCTCCGCCAACGTGGTTGCCCGTCGGCGGAGCGTCAAGGGCGGCCGCGAGTTCGTCACAGAGGGTATGAAGATCGGAGCTGGAGGCAATCGAGAATGGGCAATTCTTCGGGCAGGACGAGAATCTCGAGTCTTCGAGCGCGCGGCTATCCCACGAGTTCCAACGCGGCCATCCGGACCGGCTGGTTGAGGGTGGCCTTGGATGCCCGGTAGCTGCACCAGCCACCCGAGCGGCAATCGCCGATGCTGCCGCCCCTCGCCGACAACGCGGCGAACACGGACATTCCAGGCCGCGACAGCAGCGACGGGAGACGCTTCATCAGAGGCCCCGGGCCGATGGCATTTACGGCGAAGGGCTGCGCCATGTGTTCGGCCTTGAGAGCACGCCAGCTCCCAAACCTGCGGTGCGTCGCGAGACGACCAAACTAAGGCTCGCCCGACGCAGTCCGACGCTCAAGTATGTGAACCGCCAGCGTCTCCCGGGCTGGGCGTTTGGTCGCATCCACAGAAAGCCGGAAGCGCGCCTCATCCGGTGCTGTCGTTGCGCCGTAAGGCTTACGTGAAAAAATCGACAATGAGTCCCGGAAACTCTATCGCGGTTCCGGAATCCGCGCTCTGGTTTGGCGTGTTCGGGCTTCTGCCTTTCGGCGGTTCCGCCCTCTCGGCTGCCCTCCTCGGCGAACAGTATGGCGGCTGGGCGTTGGCCGCACTCATGACCTATGGCGCGGTGATCCTATCCTTCCTCGGTGGCATTCACTGGGGAGTGGCCATCGCCAGCGATCCCGGGAACGGAGCGTTGCCGCGACGTCTGGCGGTGAGCGTGGCGCCATCCCTCGTCGCCTGGGCCGGGTTGCTCTTGCCACTCAGGGTCGGTTTGCTGGTTCTGGCGGCCGGGTTTGTGGCCATTCTCTACGTCGACATTCGTGCAACGCGCGCCGGCGAGATGCCGTCCTGGTATCCGCGTCTTCGGCGACCACTGTCCATTGCGGTGATCGCTGCCCTTCTCTTAAGCAATATAGCCGGACCGGTGGGGGTCGGACGATGAACGTGATTGTAAAAAGAAGAGAGCTCGAGCGAGCCGAGATTTCGGAACATCCGTCGCGCGCCGCAGCGGAAGAAGCAGTGCGCACCCTGATCCGCTGGGCGGGCGACGATCCGGATCGGGAGGGTCTCGTTGGTACGCCGGATCGTGTCGTGCGGTCCTACGAGGAATTCTTTGCGGGCTATGGCGAGAATCCCCGGGAAATCCTGCAGCGGACGTTCGAGGAGATCGACGGCTACGACGAGATGGTCGTGCTGCGCGACATCCGTATCGAGTCGCACTGCGAACACCACATGGTGCCCATTATCGGTCGCGTGCACGTGGCCTATCTGCCCGACCGGCGCGTCGTCGGCATCAGCAAGCTCGCCCGGGTGGTCGAGACCTACGCCCGGCGCCTGCAGATCCAGGAGAAGATGACCGCGCAGATCGCCAACACCATCGACGAGGTGCTGTGCCCGCGTGGGGTTGCGGTGGTCATCGAGGCCGCCCATCAATGCATGACCACACGCGGCGTTCACAAGGCCGGAGTCACCATGGTGACCAGCCGCATGCTCGGCGCTTTCCGCGACGACGCCGATACGCGGCGCGAGTTTCTCAGCATAATCGGGCGTTAGTCGGTCGCGTGCCGGCCACGATCGTAGAATTGGACCAGGTCGCGGCCGAGCGGGCTGAACGGAGCATAGGCCACCGTGGTGTTGGCATCGTAGAGGATAAGGATGCCGGGCGTCCGACTGAGACGTAGCTATTCGCCCGCACCGCGCGACCCGACCAGCGATTGCAAGCGAGGCCGGACTTTCAGGAACGCGGCGTAAAGCCGATCGAGTGCCCAAGTGAAGGGTCGTAGTGCGAAGATCGTGCACAGCCAGCGGAAGCGCGGCAGGTTCTTCCAAACAAGGACAAACGCCGCGCCGCCAGAAACAAGGCTCCCATCGATGTCGCGCACATGAAATCGGGCAAGTGCCGCCTCGTTTGAAAGATCCGGCGCTACCTCGTTGCCGCCTATCCGACTGACGTCAATCCAGTGGATCCGACTAGCGCCGGCCTGGCGGCGGTAGAAGGAGATCTCGCGTGCGCAGAGCGGACAGGCGCCGTCATAGTAGGCAACCGGTCCGTCGTGGCCCGACGACGGCGCGGCCGGGCAATCAGCCACCCCAGACGTCGTCATAGCGGGCCGTCCGTCAGGCGATGATGACGGAAGGCTTTGAAATCGCATTCAACTGTGACCTCGTCCCAGAATCGGTACATACCACTGATGTCGTTTCGAAAAATCCGCACTGGCGGCGACTATTTTCGCGTCGAACAGTGACAGACGCTCCGGTTAAGCATTCTTGGCCAGGATCCGCTGCAAGGTGCGTCGATGCATGTTGAGGCGGCGAGCCGTCTCCGAAACATTGCGATTGTACTGCTCGAAAACCCGCTGAATGTGCTCCCATCGCACGCGGTCTACCGCCATCGGATTTCTGGGCGGCGGTGGCAAATTCCGGCCGTGGGCCATCAACGCTTGCTCGATGGCGTCTGCATCCGCCGGCTTGGCGAGATAGTCGACGGCGCCCTCCTTTACGGCGGCAACGGCGGTGGCGATGTTGCCGTACCCGGTAAGCACCAGGATGCGGATATCTGACCTGGCTTGACGCAGCGGGCCCACCAACTCGAGGCCGTTGCGATCGCCAAGGCGCAGGTCGAGAACGGCGAAGGCCGGCGAACGAGACGTCTGAGACAACGCCTCCGCGACCGAACCGACGGCCGTCACGCTGAAGCCACGCAACTCGAGGGCACGCGCGATTCGGTTGCGGAACGCGACATCGTCGTCAGCGATCAGCAACGTTCTGTCTTGGGGCAACGCCGCGACTGCAATCGCGGGCGGTCCCGACTGCTCAGCACCTGCGGCCTGGCTCATACCAAATCCTTCGACATCGGCTTCACTCTGGGCTTGAGCCGTCGTCTACGGACGACTGGCTTGTTGATGCCAAATTGCCGAACTGACCGGTGCCCCAAAGCGCAGCAGCAGTAGCAGTGGATCTGGCAGCAATAGAAGGTGACCTTCGGGGGCGCAGTGCGTACAGGCGCCGTCATAGTAGGCAATCGGTCCGTCGTGTAGTGAAGACGGCGCGGTCGGGCAGTCAGCCACCCCAGACGTCGTCATAGCGCGCCGTTCCGTCCTTCAGGGGATGATGGCGATAGGTGGCATAGCGATGTTTCGCGGCGTGCGAAGCCCGCTGAAATACGAGGCTCGTGACGAAGATTCCGGCCAGGACGAGCACATGGAACACCATCAGCTCGCCGTACCACATCCACGCACCGGCGCTCACGCAGAAGATGGTCGTCCACATGATGCTGAGAAGCAGCATCAGCTGGAAGCATTGAGCCGGCGGCAGGCTGCGCAACGGGTTGACAGTGGAATCCATGACGGCGCGATAGATCGAAATCACTGTGCATCTCCCGGTGCGTTCTGGTGCTGTTACGGCGGGCATGGACTGGAGGATCGCGGGCACACGCTATTGTTATCGTGCGGGCTACTCGGCATCTCGACCCACCATAACGAAAGTGCAGGAGACGGCGTGCCGCACCAGACCCATCTTGTCGCCAAGCCCGGCATGCGGACAGGTCGAGACGGCGCCTCAAGAGCGCATTCCGACGTCCTGCTGCTATCTGGCCAGCCATGGTGCATGGACACTCCGCGAAGCCGGAGGATGTCGTCACTTGGCGATTACTGGAGAAGGCTAAAAAATCAAGGGGTGGCCGCAGCCTTGAGGGAACAATTCGTCATCGGAGCCAGCAAGGGCATCGGGCTCGAAATGCCAATGCAGGCGCTTGAGGGCGCCACGCGGTAGCGTGGCTCAATAGCCCTCGGCGATCGCGCACATGATCCAGGGACTGCTGATCCTGCGTATACGCGGAGCATTTCGAACCCAAGGCCATGCCCATCATGACGCGCGTTATCCTCGGCGCCCTCGCCGCTCTCGCTCTTTCTGGAAGCCCCGCAATGGCTGTTGAAGAACCCTCTTTCACAATCGTTGTTCAGGAAGGAGCCTTCGAGATCCGCGACTATCCCGTGCTGGTCGTGGCCGAGGTCTTGGTCACGGGTGCGCAGAAGGAAGCTGCAAGCCAGGGCTTTCGCCTGCTCGCCGGCTATATCTTCGGCGGCAACACGAAACGCCAGGATATCGCCATGACGGCGCCGGTCGCCCAGGAACGCTCAAGCGAGAAGATCGCGATGACCGCACCGGTCACCCAGACGTTGGATGCCGGCGACTGGACCGTGCGATTCACCATGCCTAGCGCCTATTCCCTGGAAACACTTCCCCATCCGAACGACCCCCGTGTGCAGTTGAGGACTTTGCCGCCGGCCCGCTTTGCGGTCCTGCAGTTTTCGGGACTGGCCCAACCGGACGACGTTGCGGCCAGGACCGCCGAGCTTGCCGCACTCGTCCAGGCAAGGGGCTTGCGCGTCCTCGGGCCGTCGTCACTGTCCCAGTACAATCCGCCCTGGACGCCGTGGTTCATGCGGCGGAACGAAGTAATGTTCCCCGTCGCCCCTTGAGACCGCCGCGAAGCGTGCTCACCCGCGACTTGCCAGCCACCACAGCGGCATCAACAGGACGGTAAGCAACTGCAGACGGACGCGCCAGACCATCAGACGGTTGCTGCGGCGTTGATTGTCGAGACCGTCGGCAGCGTCGTGCCCCATCGAGAGAACGCCCACCATCATTACGCCCAACGTCGACAGACCGCATACAATCACCAGAACGAACAGAACACCGGCAAGCGTCATCGCAAACTCCCAAGCCTCGGCGCCTTCGCAAGTCGGAAACACCAGAGAGGGAACTGGTGTCGCGTGAGGTCGCCGGCAAGTTCATCGCGCCACGCGGGGATGCTGTGTCGCACCTGCGATGACAATTGGTGCCGCCGATGGTCCCGCAGTGCGCCCCTGCCGCAGAGCTATAGGCAAGCTATCATGGCGTAGCAGATCATCGCATCCGGCCGTTCCATCAAGCGCCGATCACGTTCTCACAACCGATGCTGATTTGACTGACCTCAATGTCTCGGACTGCACGGAAGCCTTCCGACAACGAACACATCAGTAGACCAGGACGGGCGTCCTATGAATGCAGGTTTGATCATCGATCTGTCGAACCAGAAAGTCAGCGACGTCTGAGCGAGAGATGATCCCGTTACGCCACTCCGACGCCTCGCGCAGAATCTTGTAGCGCCTGGTTCTCTTTCCGTTGGTCAGGACCCCGGGCCGTGCAATCGTCCACTCGAGCGAACTGTCTTTAATCAGCCGTTCCTGCTCGGACTTGTCGGCATAAGCGCGGCCGAACACGACCTGGAATGGCAGGCGCTGGAGGCAGCTGATGCTGGAGCGGCTGTCACCGGCCCCGAAACCAGTGACGCAGATCAGCCGCTTCACGGCCTTGGCTTCCATGGCACTCAACAGAATACGGGTCGCGTCCGAGAAAAGGTGGACTGGCCGGAGAAGATCTCCCAGTGAAGAGACGCCCAGGGTCTGGATGACGGCGTCCATGCCGTCGAGCGCCGCTTCTATGTCCCGGCGATCAAGTGCGTCGCCCTGGATTGTCTCCAGGTTGGGATCGGACAACCCTTTCCCAGCCGCCGAGCGGGCCAGAGCCCGCACCTTGTGCCCGCCCTCAAGCGCCAGCCGTGTCGTTTCGAGCCCGATGCCCTTGCTGGCTCCGATGATCAGTACGTGTACCATGCTGGTGCTCCCTGAAGGCTCGGCAAGCATCACGGCCACGGCTTTCGAGGCAATGGATGCGTACACAGTACGAGCCAACACGCGCCCCGGACCTGCCGGTATCGAGGCTTTAGTGGCCCGTCGATACCAAGCTTTTGCCCGATGTCACCACATGACCTCCCTCTGTTGTCCACAGTATCCGGCTTGGCAGAGATCCAGCGTCGATACGGCGGTGAAAGCTGGTCAGTTCAATACGCTGGCCACTGCCGTAAGCGCAGGCGATCTCATCAAAGAGCCGGTTGTTCTTCGCCGTGACGCCGATGTCTCCTTCTCGGCACGGCAACGGGTCCTTGGTCCGATCCCATTGAACGTCCCGCACTATGTAGCGACGTATCGATCAGCTCCGACTCAGCTGACCGCCAGTCAATCACAGATGATTCCCCAAGCGGAATCTCTCTATGAGGACAGGCCCTAGTTCACCATCGCCTGGTAGACGAGGTCACGCATCAGGAAACGGTAACGCAGACGTGCCTGTGGCGACTGCATCATGAAAACGACATACATGCGCTCACGCGGATCGTGCCAGAAATAGGTCCCATAGGCGCCGCCCCAGAAATAGTCGTTGGGCGATCCCGGCAGCGGATTGACGCCCTGCACGTTGCGCACCGCGAAGCCCAGGCCGAAGCCCTGGCCCATCCGGGCGCTCGGCTCGAGCGCCTCGAAGCGGAACATGTCGGCGCCCATCTTGATGTCGGGCGGCAGCGCGTCGGCGGTCATCAGGTCGATCGTCTTGCGCGAGACCAGGCGCACGCCGTCGAGCTGGCCGCCATTGGCGAACATCTGCAGGAAGCGGGCATAGTCGGCCGCCGTGGAGACCATGCCGCCGCCACCCGAGCGCCAGTTGAATTTCTCGGTGATGTCGGGAATCGCCGGCACTTCGTTCTTCGGCCCCTCCTTCATCGGCTTCGCCCCGCGCGCCTTCTTGTCGGCGCTGGCCTCGAAGCCGGTATCGCCCATCTTGAGCGGCTTGGTGATGCGCTCCTCGATGAACTTGTCGAGCGGCATGCCGGACGCGACCTCGACGACGCGGCCCAGCACGTCGGTCGACATCGAGTATTCCCAGGTCGTGCCAGGCTGGTAGAGCAGTGCGAGCTTTCCCAGCTTGTCGGCCATCTCGGCATTGGTCTGATTGCGGTCGGCGACCTTCATGTCGAGATAGGACTGCTTCACCGGATTGGCGCCCACGGCGCCGTAGGTCAGTCCGGACGTATGGCGCATCAGGTCGTGCACCGTCATCGGCCGGAACTGCGGCTCCAGCACCGTCTCGGTCGTGCCGTCTTCCTTCTTCTTCTGGACGGCGACCTTGGTGTCGGCGAACGCCGGTATGTACATCGACACGCGGTCGGCGAGCGTGAGCTTGCCCTCCTCCATCAGCATCATCGCGGCCAGGGTGACGATCGGCTTGGTCATCGAGGCGATGCGGAAGATCGTGTCGTTGGTCATCGCGACCTTGGCGTCCTTGTCGCGGAAGCCGTAGGACTCGAACATCACGATCTTGCCGTTCCGGGCGATCAGCACGACGGCGCCGGGCAGTTCGTTGTTCTTCACGCCCTCGTTCAGCCGGTCGCTGAGGCGCTTCAGGCGAGTCGAGAGAAACCCTACCTCTTCTGGGGACTGTACCTTTGGTATGCCCTGTGCGCCGGCCGGCCAGGCCAGCGCGACGATAAGCGCCGCGGCGGCGGCCATACGAACCATCGACATCTTGCAGTATCCTCCCGAGTTTGGACCATCAAAGCAATTGACCAGCGGCGAGCGCAAGCTTAACGAATGCATATCGACGGTCCTCCCTAACCGGAGGCTAACAGGGAATGCCGTGCCGCTCCCTCCACGGGGAGCCAATCGGCAGCTGTACCCGCAGCTGTAAGCGGCGAGCGAGAGCCCATATGTCACTGGACTTCGGTCCGGGAAGACGGGCAGGAGCCGTGACCCGTGAGCCAGAAGACCTGCCGGCGATAGCGTCGCTCTTCCGATGGACGGGATGATCCAACGGGACGGTCAACCGAGCGGTGACGCGCTTAGTGCGAACCGTTTGGGAGATCGTCAGATGACGTCGATCCGAGGAATCCTGCCTGTTCTTCATTCAAGTGCCACGCCGGCCGATGGTGTAGCCGGCCGCATGCAACGCTATGCGTCGACCCTGCAATCGAGCCCGGATCGCTGGGTCGCGATCCCGACGCCCACCCACAACGTATCCCTGCCCTTCCGCCGCGGCGGCTTCACCAGCCTGTGCGAGGCGCTGGACTATGCCGCGAGGGGCGAGACCGGCTTCAACTTCTTCGATGCCCGCGGCAAGCTGCTCACCCGCCTGTCCTACCGGCAACTGCAGGCTGACGCACAGTCCTTCGCCCGCCGCCTGATCGGCGCCGGAGTGGCGCCCGGTGAACGGCTCGTCCTGATCGCCGACACCTGGCCGGGCTTCTGCGTTGCTTTCTTCGGCGCCCAGTATGCCGGCGTCGTCCCGGTTCCCGTTCCCGTGCCGGTCGGTCTCGGCGCCAAGGCGCACTACATCTTCCAGCTCAGGAAGCAGATCGTCGCCTCGCAGGCCGTGGGCGTCCTCGCCCCCGACGAACTGGTCGAGTTCGCCCAGACCGCCGCCGAAGGCACGACGGCGCGGTTTGCCGGAGGGACGGCGATCTTCACCGCGCGTCCCGAGGCCAAGGCCGACCTGCGGCCGCTCGGCGCGGGCATGCCCTGCTACGTGCAATTCTCCTCCGGCAGCACGCGTGCGCCGCTCGGTGTGGACATCCGCCAGGACCAGCTGATGGCGAACATCGACGGGTCGATCGCCGCGCAGGGGCTCGACGAGAACGATTCCGGCGTGAGCTGGCTGCCGCTCTATCACGACATGGGCCTGATCGGGTTCATCCTGGCGCCGATGTGCGCACAGCGCAGCGTCGACCTGCTGGCGCCCCGCGACTTCGCCCGGCGGCCGATGCAGTGGCTTTCGCTGATCTCGCGGCGCCGCGCCACGATCACCTACAGTCCCAGCTTCGGCTACGACCTGCTGACCCGGCGCGCGCAGACCGCGCCGATGGGCGAACTCGATTTGTCGAGCCTCCGCCTTGCGGGCGTCGGTGCTGACATGATCCAGCTTCCCGTCCTGCGGCGCTTCGCCGAGGCCTTCAAGGCGGCGGGTTTCGACGAGCGCGCCTACATGCCAAGCTATGGCATGGCCGAGGTCTGCGTCGGCCTGAGCTTCGGCGCGCCGTTCGGCGGCGTCAAAGTGGACAGCTTTGCCGATCCGCAGTCGGGCCAGTCGCGAGACTTCGTCGTCTGCGGCAGGGTTATGGCCGGACACAGCGTCGAGATCCGTGACGAGCACGGCGTGCCCCTGGGCGAACGCCATGTCGGCCGGTTGTTCGTCCGAGGGCCCAGCGTGATGCCGGGATACTTCCAGATGCCCGAGGAGAGCGCGCGCGTGCTTTGCGACGGCTGGCTCGATACCGGCGATCTCGGCTACTGGCACAAAGGCGAACTGGTGATCACCGGTCGGGCCAAGGATCTGATCATCGTGAACGGCCGCAATATCTGGCCGCAGGACATAGAGTGGGCCATCGAGGCGCTGCCGCAGGTCGGTCGCGGCGACGCCTGTGCCTTCTCGATCGAAGACGGCGACACCGAAACCGTCGTGGTCATCGTTCAGGCCTATCCAAGCGAACCTGCGGAACGCGAGTCGCTGGTGGGCGACATAAGGCAGGCGGTCAAGGAAGCCGCCGGGGTAGACGGACAGGTCGTCCTGATCAAGCGCCAACCCGGCCTGCCCCGCACCTCCTCCGGAAAGCTGAGCCGCACGCACGCCAAGTCGAAGTTTGCCGCCGGCGACTATTCAACTTAGGGCCCGGGCTCCATTGAGCCAGGAAGCGTAGGTAGCGGCGATGAATGATGCGATCGCAGGCCTTTGACAGACACGCGCATACGGCCCGGACGCAAGAACGCCGCCCTCTTTCGAGGGCGGCGTTTTCAAATTGGTTGCGGGGGAGCGCAACCAGCTTAACTTGCTAGTTCGGGCCGCCGCCTAGGTTCAAAGCAGGACCCGCATTGATCTCAAATTGCGATCCGCCATTCCCAACGGTGATCTGGCGGTAGCGAGCTACTGGGGCCTATTTCGCGCCGCCGCGTAGGCTTTTCGGTTGCAGATGTTGGTTGCAAGGAGAACGTGGCGTCAGCGTTCTCCCCTGGATTGGGTCAAGCGTGACGGCGCAGAGAGAGTGTCGCCCATGGTTTTCGAAGGGATGATCTCGATCGGCATTCTTGCCAGACGTTCCGGCGTGCAGGCGGAAACCATCCGTTACTATGAGAGCGAAGGGCTGCTGCCGAAGCCCGAGCGCACCGCCGGCGGATACCGGATATACGGCGCATCCGACATCGAGCGGCTGTCCTTCATCCGCCAGGCCCGCGAGCTCGGGTTCAAAGTCGACTCCGTGCGCCGGCTGCTCAGCCTGGTTGATCGCAAGGTGGACACCTGCGAAGAGGTTCGAGAACTGGCCACCACGCACCTGGGGGAAGTACGAACAAAACTCGCCGATCTGCGTCGGATGGAAAGGGTGCTGTCAGACTTGATACGTTCTTGCGAAGGTCGGACGGTGCCTGAATGCCTGTTGCTGGAAGCTTTGGCAGCACCAAGAGGCGAAGAAGATCGCGGGCGCCAACGCTCGGGTGGCACGCACCAATCCTGCAGAGAAACGAACTGTCAGGCCCAGTCCGCAGCCGCGGCGCCGATCCCGATGAAACCTCGATGGGCGAACGCGCGATCAAGACGCTGTTCATCTACGCAGGTGCTGCCCATGCGGAGATAGGCGGTTGCTTTGCGTTCTGGATTTGGCTGCGCAGTGGCAAGTCGGCGTTATGGATATTGCCAGGTATCGTCAGCCTGATCGTATTCGCTTGGCTCCTGACCCTGATCGATTCTGAATATGCAGGACGCGCCTACGCGGCCTACGGCGGCATCTACGTTGTGGCTTCCATTGGCTGGCTATGGTTGCTCGAGGGAGCTCGGCCGGACCGGTGGGATGTGACGGGGGCAGCCGTGATGCTTGTCGGGGCGGCTATCATTCTCTTCGGTGCCCGGGCCGCCTAAACGGGCCTCGAAGACCGGCATCCTGTCGACGAATGCGCCGGCTTTCATCGTGGCGCAGATGCTCTGCGGCGCTCTGGCTGTGCCGACGGCCGGCAGTTAGTGTGCGATCCGCTGAGCAGGTATCAGATTGACTGCAATGTGACTTGCAGTCCCCCATCGTGGCGACACTTGCTCGCGTGAAGCATCTGCGCGTCTTTGCCAGTCTGCTGGGCTGTCTCGCCGTTCTCGCGACGCGCTTGCCGGCCGTCATATTCGCTGCGGCGCCGGTACAAACCGCGACCTCCGAGCCCTGTGATCAGTGTCCGGACTGCAAAGGCGCACCTTGCGCACCCGCGCTGGCAAGTTGTCCAGCGACCTGCGTTGCACCTGGTCCGGCGCTCGCCGTCGCTTCCATCGCCGTGCCTTTCATCACTCTGGAGTTGGAAACGCTGGCTCCAAGCCGGGTCCTGTGACGATAAAGAAAGCGAGAAGGAAGGCTTCAGGGAGGTACCGCAGATCGAAGTGGCTCGGCACGACCGGCCTGCTGATCGGGTTCGCCGTGGCCGGTCATCTCGGGACGAGCCTTCACCGTTGGGTCGATCTCATTGCCTGCTTCGGTGGTAGCTAATGACGCAAAGGCGGACTGACCGACAACCGTCACGGATCATCGGGCGGCGGGGGCAATTCAATCTGGCGCGTGTTCCATTCGATCTTTGAAGGCGGCGCTTTCGTCACAATCTGCGGAGCCACGATCAGGAGCCCGACCATCAAGACTTGAAGAGCAAGGAAAGGGATCGCTCCCCAATAGATTTGCGATGTACGAACGGAAAGAGGCGCTACGCTTCGGAGGTTGTAAAGGGCAATGCCGAAAGGCGGATGCATGAATGACGTTTGGAGGTTGACGGCGAGCAAGACCGTCAACCAAACCATGTCTATTCCGAGCTGCCGGGCAACCGGTGCGATCAGCGGCAGGACAATGAAGGCAATTTCGAAAAAATCCAGGAAGAAGGCGAGGAAGAAGATCGCCACGTTGATGAACAAGATGAAGCCGATTTGCCCGGCTGGAATGTGCCTGAAGAGGGACTCGATCCAGACCTGACCGTCGAGGCCGCGAAAGACGAGTGTGAAGAACGACGCGCCAAGCAACAGAAAGATGATCCCCGAACACAATACGCCCGTGACGTCCATCGCTCGCCGCAGGTTGCGACCCGTCAGCTTCCGCTTTGCCAACGCCAATATGAGTGTTGCCGTGACCCCGAACGCGCCACCCTCGCTCGGAGTTGCCACACCGAAATAGATTGCCGCCAACATAGCCAACACGATCCCCAAGGGAGGACCTGCAGTGACGGCCGCGGCGGCGATCGCTGTCGATACCGTCGAAGAATCTCCCTCGACGCGGACGGATGGAGGTGCGCGCTCTGGTACCAATTGGGTGATGACGAAAATGTAGACGAGATAAGAAGAGATCAGTAGAGCGCTCGGCAGGAGGGCGCCGCGATAGATCTCGATAAGCGACACGTCCAGTTGTTCGGCAAGAATGATAAGCACCAGGCTGGGCGGAATGACCTGGGCAAGCGTTCCAGACGCGGCAACGACCCCGGTCGCCAGGCGCGGGTCGTATTTGGCCCGCAACATCACTGGCAGCGCGATTAATCCGATGGCGACAACCGATGCAGAGACGAAGCCCGTGATTGCCGACAACACGCCGCCGACGATGACGGTCGTATAGGCCAATCCGCCCGACAAGCGTCCAAACAGCCGGTTGAGCGCAACGAACAAGTCCTCGGCAATCCCGGTGCGTTCCAGCAACATTCCCATGAAGATCAGCATCGGCAGAGCCAATAGGTTGTCGTTGTTGAACGTGCCCTGGATGCGGAACAGCATGTTGTTTAGGAACGAGACATTGAAGTCGCCGGTGGCCAGGCCGACGGCCCCGAACACTCCCGCTACCGCGGCGAGGGAGAAGGCGACGGGAAAACCGGCGAAGAGAGCGACAAAGAGACAAGCGAACATGGCCGGCGCGAGGATGTCGCTCATGTCACCTTCCTTCGATCAGCCTGCGTCGGTTCACCGGGCGCGACGGGAAGCCTTTCAAGCACGCGACGCAGCGGATGGCTTCGGCCACGCCCTGCAAGCCCAGCAGAAAGAAGCCGGCAGGGATGAAGCCCTTGATGATCCAGGCCGGGATATCGCTTGTGCTGTCGCGCGTGGCCCGGCTTTCGCCCGACAGGAATGAGACGAGAAACTGAGGCCAGCTCACCCATACGAGGGCGGCACATACGGGAAGGAGTACGAGGCAGATTCCCAGGAGATCGAGCCAAGCGAGTCCACGCTCGCCTAAGCGACCTGACAGAATATCGATTCGAACGTGCTCGTCGCGTTGGAACGTGTAGGCCGCCATCAGCAGCACGACTGCCGCGAAGAACTGCCATTGCAGATCGAAGGCGGAGGGTGACGCGATCGAGAAAAATTTCCGACTGAAAGCATTGGCGGCAATCAGCAACGCGTTTGCGAGCAGTCCCCAACGTACGATCTGGGCGACGGCGCGGTTGAGACGGTCGATCACTCCCGCGAATCTCAGAAATATCTGCACGACCGCCTACCTTGTCCGGCGTAGAAGCATCTCTACGGCATCGCCGCGCAAAGCCTCATTTGGCTTGGTCCTCCCCTTCTGGCTGACATATTGCCTCCTGTAGCCACTAGAGGTTCAAGGACAAAGAAGGCGTGCTTCCAAATTGCCAGCCAATGCCAGGTCCGCTTGGGGCGTGAGTGGCACGAGTTCATCGCCTACGCGATCCAAGCTCGATCTCATGGACGCCCAGCTTTTGAGCGAGCTTCTTGCAATATACGCCGAGACGCCGGCGGTTGAGCATCTAGAGCAGATCAATGAGTTTACATATGGCATGAATCCCGAAGGGTTCGCCGTCGCCGCGTACACCTAATATTGTCTTGCCAAGGCTGCGGCGAAGTTCGCGGCGCAGCTGCTGCGCGCCGAAGTCTTGCCGCCGCCTATGTCATATCAGTTCCCGGTCGTGCCGGACCGGGAACGGCTCAAGGGACCCTGACCGCTGCGCGTCCCTGGGCAGCCTGTTGTTGGGATTTTTGGCGCCGCCGCCGGGCCGCTCCCTTCCGCCAGTGCGGAGGGCTTCTCAGAGCGGTCTGGTTCACCCGGCGGCGCGCATCGCCAGCCAGGTCGCGAGTCCCGGCAGAACGAGGACAAGTGCGATGCCGAGCAGCTGGATCGCCACGATCGGCACGATGCCCCGGTAGATGTCGCGCAGCGCCACGCTCGGTGGCGAAGCGCCCTTGAGGAAGAACAGCGCGAAGCCGAAGGGCGGCGTCAGGAACGAAGTTTGCAGCGTTAGCGCGATCAGCGCCGCGATCCACACCAAGGCAAGCTGGGGCGAGCCGACATAGGTCGAAAAATCCAGCGCCTTCAGCACCGGCTCGAAGATCGGCAGGGTGATCAGCGCGATCTCGATCCAGTCGATGAAGAAGCCGAGCACGAAGATGATGGCGAGCATGGTCAGCAACATCCCCCAATCACCGAAGCCCAGACCACGAAGCAGCTCGAGCACCAGCGTGTCGCCGCTGAAATAGCGGAACACGTAGGAGAACACCGTCGCGGCAAGGGCGATGAAGAAGACCATCGCGGTCATCAACGCCGTGCGCTGGACTATCTCATGCATGGCACGCAGTGAGAGGCTGCGGTTGAGCAGCATCAACAGAATCGCGCCTGCCGCACCGACGCATGCCGACTGTGTCGGTGTGGCCAGACCGGCAATGACGGAGCCGAGCACCATGGCGATCAGCAGCACCGGAAGCGCCAGGCTGCGGGCAACATACAGGGCGAACCGCAGCGTGCTGCGGACTGGTACCGCCGCGAGCGGGGGCGCGATTCGCGGATCGAGCAGGGCTGCGCCAATGTAGTAGGCAACATACAGCACCACCAGGACCAATCCCGGCACGATCGTCGAAAGGAACATCTGCGAGATCAGTACGCCCAACTCGTCGGCGAGGAAAAACAGCATAATCGCCGGCGGCAGGATCAGGCCGAGGGTGCCGGCGGCGGCAATCGAGCCTGTGGCGAAGGATGCCTTGTACCCGCTCTCCAACATGGTGGGGAGCGCGAGATAGGCGAGCGTCGCCACCGAGGCGCCAACCAGGCCTGCAGATGGCGCCAGAATGATGCCGATCACCGTGACAGCGACCACTTGGCTGGCCGGCACGCGGCGCAGCAACACCTGTAGGCAGAGCAACAGCTCGCGCCCGATCCCGCTTCTTTCCAGCGCGATGCCCATGAAGAGGAGCATCGGCACCGCGGGGTAGATTAGATTCTCGGCGAGTGTCGAATAGATGCGAAGCGGAATATTGAACAAAGCGATGAGCGGGAACTGGTCGAGTGTGTAGCCAATCAAGCCGAAGCCCAACGCGACGCCGATGAGAACGAGCGCCACCGGATAGCCGCTGAACAGCAGCAATGCCAAGGCCAGGATCATGAACAGAGCGAGATTGTCGATCAGGAAATCCACCGCGCTCCCCCCCTGCGCCGCTGTGCCTTCGCCTAGCCGCGTTGCAACGCGCCGCTGGTCGGCGCTGGCCCTGTCGCGCGCCCGGCGAGAAACATCGCGTTGCGGATGGCGACGGACAGGCCGGCCAGCAGCAGCAGCAGACCGCCTATCGGCAGGCAGGACTTGATGATCCAGCGCATCGGCAGGCCTAGTGCCGCGCGCGCGCCCTCCATCTGAACGAAGGAGTCCAGCGCAAACTGGCCGCCGTAGACGATGAGCACCGTGCAAAACGGAACCAGGACCAGCAGGCAGCCGAGCAGCTCGATCGAGGCGCTCGTGCGGGGCGCGAACCGATCGCGAAGGATATCGATCCGCACATGGGCGTTGTGCAGGTAGGCATAACCGAGGCTGAGCATCACCACGGCGAGGAAGAAGTGCCACTCGAGCTCCTGCAGCCGGGTTGAACCGACATTAAAGAATTGCCGGCCGATCATGTCGTAGACCGAGACGGCGATCAGCGGGATCAGGGTCATCCAGGCGACAAGCGCACCCAACCAGATGATGCCCCGCTCCAACGTGCGGCAGGCGCCGATCACTGACATGAGCACTCCCCCAGAAGCCCGCGACCGCATGGCGACTGGGCCGCCTTTGGTCTTGCTGAAACATTCTTATAACTATTAAACTTGAACAAATGTGAGAATGAGTCAAGCCATGAAGCCGTTCAGTCCTCAGGCCCTTAGCGCCGGCGCACGCACCGCCGCCGATGTCGAACGCACTCAGGAACTGGCGGACGTGTTCCGTCTGCTCGGGGACAATTCCCGCTTGCGGATCGCCCTCTTCTGTCTCGACCGGCCGCGGGCGGTGACCGAGGTCAGCGAGGGCCTCGGTCTCGGCGTGAGCCTGGTCAGCCATCACTTGCGCCTGCTGCGCGCCGCGCGGTTGCTCCGGTCTGAGCGCCGGGGTCGGCAGGTGCTCTATTTGACGGCGGACGAGCACGTGCGCTGCGTGCTGCTCGACATGGTCGAGCATGTTGACGAGCCCGCCGACTTGACGGATGCGACCGAGGCAACGTAGCCGGGATGAACATGTTGGCAGCCGGTCCGCCACGGTACGCTGCCGCGTCGCTGGAATGGATTGTCCATCCTGTGCCACCAAGGTGGCAACGACGCTTCGCATGGTCGCCGGCGACTGGCTGTCGCGATAACGCTGCCCGCGACTTCCATCACGCCATAGGGCGCTTTGCATGCGCCGAAGCTCTCCCGGTGAGTGCGTGATCGGCAGGGATAGGTCTCGAAATTGAGCCCAGTCGGATCGCCCTGATGATCCGCTCGCCGATCGACAAACTTTTCGTCCTTTTACTTCGTGCGCGAGCCGAACGCCCAAGAGGAGCTGCCGCAATGGCTCACGCACCTGGGGAAGAAGTAGCCTTTGACGCCGAGGCGCGGGTCGAGCGGCGGCGCCATCCGTTGATGGCGCTGCGCGGGCTTGCCGACTGGTCGGTGGCGGCGCTGTTCTTCGCCATCGTGTCGTTTGCCGCCCTGCCGATGGGCGCCAATCGCGATTGGGCGTGGGCGCCCATCGGCGTGATGCTGGGCGTGCTCGCCGTCCTCGTCGCCGCCGGGGTAGGGACGCGCAAGGGCTTCGAGGTGAGCGAGGCCGAGCGCAAGCCGTTGCTGGCGGTTGCCGCCTGCTTTGCCCTATTCGTCCTGTTCGGGCCCTTCCAGATGTCGACCATGGCGCCGTTGTCGGGCAGCGCTTGGCTCTATGAGGCGGCCGCCCGCCTGCTCGGCAGCGCCCACGCGCCGGTGCCCGACCTTGCGATCGATGCGGCACGCAACACGCTGCTCAAATGCCTGACGTGCGGCGCGATCTTCCTGACGGCCCGAGCCCTCTGCCGCGACCGCGACCGCGCGCGGCTGCTGCTGATGATGTTCATTGCCGGCGCCGTTCTGGTCGTGGCCTACGGCGTGCTGATGCAGGTGACGACGCACTCCTGTTATCTCGGCGGCTACCTCAAGAAGGTCGGCGGTTACGAGCTGTCGAATCGGTGCGTGATGTCGGGCACCTTCGTCAGCAGCAATTCGTTCGGCTCCTACTGCGGCATGGGCATGGTGGCGGCCATGGCGCTGATCTTCGCCGGCAGGCGGCGCAAGGGCGACATGCCCTACGGGTACGACGAGGATGACGAGGAAGGCATCATCGCCTCGTTGACCGGCTTTCGTGTGACCATGCTGGCGGTCTGCCTGCTGCTGCTGGGTGGCCTGCTGTTCTCGGCATCGCGCGCCGGCCTCGCCGCCACCTTGGCCAGCGCCGCTGCCCCTACCGTGTTGATGCTGCGCGGCCGCTGGCGCTCGCGGCCGGACCTGGTGCGCCTCTTCGTGGCGATCAGCGCCGTCGTCGGCATCATCGTGCTTGTGATCGCTGGCAACACCATCATCGACAAGGCGATACGCGCCAGCGACGGTGGCGACCGCATGCAGATCTGGCGGGCCTCGCTGCAGGCCGTGCGGATGTCGCCCTGGCTGGGCTGGGGGCTCGGCAGCTACGCCGACATCTACGCGATCGTGCAGCCGATGACCCTCCCCGTACCCAACGATCTTGCGCACTCCACGCCCCTTGAGACCATGGTCGAGGTCGGCGTGCCGATGGCCCTGATGGCTTTGCCATCGTGCTCATCCCGTGGGGCGTACCGCTTTACGGGGCCGCAACGCGGCGACGCGCGCATCGCTATCTGCCCGGAGCTGCCTTCGCCGTGGCGGCCGTGCCGATCCTTCATTCAATGGTCGATTTCAGCCTGCAGATGCCGGCTATCGGCTTCGTGGTCAGCGCCCTTCTCGGCATGGGATGGGCGCAAGCATTTGGCCGCAGGGAAAGATCAAGAGGCGACCTTACGCCGCGGAAGCAGGCTTAATTATCGTCATTGCGACCGAAACCGTATGCTTGGAGGCGCGTGACGCGCAATCGCCCGGAGCGGCCTCCCAACTGGATATCGTTGATCCAATGCCACGGGAGTGCCCGGGCGTACCCAGCCGCCGACATTGCCTCTTCCGAGACTACCATCGACGCGTCCAAGGTCTTGCACAGGCGTTCTAACGGCTCCGACCCTGAACCTTTGACGGTGAATATTCCCCAAGCTAATTGCGGCGCGTGTACCAAAAGCCGGTCAGCATGAAACCCAACGTCAGGAGCTGGGCAACTATACCCTCACGCGTTGGGTACACGCCGAGGATCTCGATGCGTGGCAGACCGCTAACGGGCCAGGAGTCCAGCAATCCGGCTTCCTGCAGTCCGGCGATGCCCTTGCCGGCCAGTACGACGGCCAAGCCGGCGATCAATATCGAGCTTAAGGAAAAGAACTGGGCGATCGGGAGACGGCGGCTGTAACGCAGCAGCGCCACTGCAATCGCTGCAAGGATGGCAATCGCGACGGCAGAGCCGGATAGCAGGGCCAAGCCGGCTCCTTCGCTCCACAGCGCCGTGAAGAACAGGATGGTTTCGAAGACTTCGCGGTACACCACGATGAATGCCAGCAGGAACAGGAACCATGCCGATCGGCGTGACAGGGCGCGCGTCAGCTTTTCCTCTACATACTGCTGCCAGGCGTTAGCTTGCCCCTTGCCGTGCATCCAAATGCCCACTGAAACCAACACTGCAGCGGCGATGAGCGAGCCGAATCCCTCCGTCAGTTCGCGACTAGCGCCGCTGATCGCCACGAGGCGCGTGGCTGCCAGCCATGTCAGGCCGCCGGCAAGAAGGGCTGCACCCCAGCCGGCATGAACGTACGGCATGAGTTCGACGCGTTCCGTCTTGCGCAGGAAGGCGATCATCGCGATGACGATCAGCAATGCTTCCAGGCCCTCACGCACAAGGATGGTGAACGCCCCGACAAAGCTCGAGCCCCAACTCGCCTCTTCCGCAGACAACACGCGCTCGGCCGCGTCAACGAGCGTGGCTATCCGTTCGGATTTCGCCTGGACGTCCGCAACGGACACGCCCCGGTTTATTGCCGTCCGCAGGTCCGCCATTGCCTCTTCGACGCCGCGCAGGAGCGCCGCGTCCCGCACCGCCAGCACGGGCTCCACGGGCTCGAAGCCGTCCAGGTACGCCACAAGCGCGAGGTCCGCTGCCTTTCGTCGGTCACCGCTTCGGTACGCATTGACGCTTTCTGCCAACCGCTCGCGCGCGATGGCCAGTGTACCGCCCGGCCGATTGCCAACCGAGCCGGGGTTTCGGCGAAGGAATGCGATCAGGGCGCGTGCCTGGTCGTCGCCGACCTGGTCGGCCAATGCCGCCGGCGTCATCTGCGTGACCGCTTCCAAAGTGGGAAACAGGCCGCGCAGCTTCGCATCACTGCGCCACAGCTGTTCACCTCGGCTGGCCTCTGCATTGGAATAGGCGAGCTGGCCCACGTAGAACGCGAGGGCCCAGCGGTCGTCCGCCGGCAGATGGGCGAAGCTCGCCATCGCTGTGCCGTCGAGGCCGAGGTCGATAACCTGATAGAGGCCGAAGACGCTTCTCAGTCGGGCGCGTGCCTCGTCGGTGAAGGCAACGGGCGGCGGGTCCATGCCTTTGGCGTTCGGCCCGTCTCCTGCCCCGGAGGCGCCGTGGCAGGCTGCGCACTGCCCCCGATAGAGGGTTGCTGCGCGGGCAACATCGGGGGCGCGCGACGGTGCGAGAGCCATCGGGTAAGCGGCCAAGAGATCGCCAGCGAGCTTCCGCGCGAGGCGCGCCACCTCATCGGAAGGGGCCATTCTTTGCACAGCGGCCTGCAGGACTTCCGCTTGGTTCACCAGGCGCGGCTGCGCCTCCGTTGCTGGCAGCGCACCAAGGCGCTCGCGTACAGAGTTCGTGAATTCCACCATCTCTGCATATTCCGCTGCGTTGACGACCCGGCCGTCCGAGACCGCCTCGCTGTAGTCGACCGAGACGTAGTCCAGGAGGCGCCACACCGTCTGAGCCGAACGGTCCTCCGCGTGCGCCGGAATCGCCACCAACAGGCTGCAGACAACCAGGAAAGCGATGGCGAAGGGCTTGGCGGACAGGTGCATTCGAAACCTTATTGCGAATGCTTCTCTATCTCATCCATGCGGCTTGGTGAAAAGCGGAATGTCGATGCTCCGCGATCGCGGGTCGTTCTCGCGGCGCGCCACGACCTTGATCCTGTAGGCGCTACAGGATGCAGGGTCCTCCATCGAAGAGGACTGTCATGCCGCCTGACCTGACCTATACCCCCGCCGCCGGGCATCATTGGCTCACTCCCTTGTACGATTTCGGAGTGGCGGCCCTGACACGCGAGAAACGGTGGAGGAGCGCGCTCATCGCACAGGTCCGTCCGCGATCTGGCGACGTGATCGTCGATGTCGGCTGCGGCACGGGATCGATGCTGGCGCGTCTGGGCAAGGCCGCGCCATCCTCTCGGCTCATAGGCATCGATCCGGACCCCGCGATATTGGCGCGTGCCCGCAAAAGGTTCGCGGCCTTTGGCCTCTCAGTCGAACTGCACCTCGGCTTTGCCCGGCAAGCGGCCGGTCTACTGAAGGGAACACGACCGACCAAAGTCGTGTCGAGCCTCGTGTTCCACCAGGTGCCGATGGACGAGAAGGTGGCCGCGCTCGCCGCGATGCACGCCGTCCTGAGGGCCGACGGCGAAGTTCACATTGCAGACTACGGGTTACAGCGCACGCCACTCATGCGCGCCCTCTTCAGGGGGATCATTCAGAACCTCGACGGCCGCGAAAATACCGAGCCGAATGCCCGCGGCGTGCTCCGCGACCTCATGCGGGCGGCCGGATTCAGGAACGCGGAGGAGACGCTCGTCATTCCGACGCCCAGTGGCTCGATCTCGCTCTATCGAGGAAGCCGGATATCATGATGCCTGGCACTCTTCGGCGGTGTCCTGGGCCGTTCGGATGGCCGCGGAGAGTCGGCCAGGACTTCGATGATCCGGCACGTGGCGACCTTGCCGTTGTCGCACTCCTTGATCATGCGCACGAGCTCGGTCCTGAGCCCGCGAAGCCGGCGGATCCGGCTCTCGACGGCTTGGAGTTGATCTGAGGCGATACTGCTCACCCGCTGGCAGGACTCCTCCGGCACATCCTGCAGGGCGAGCATCGTCTTGATGGCCGCGATGTCGAAACCGAGGTCTCTGGCATGGCGAATGAACGTCAGTCGCCGGATGTCCTCTGCTTTGTAGAGCCGCCGTCCGCTCTCGGTGCGCGGCGCCGGGGGAATGAGCCTGCTCCGCTCGTAGTAGCGAATGGTCTCGATGTTGACGCCCGTACGTTTGGACAGGGTTCCGATGGTGATCATTTGCCGGTTGATGCTGTAGTGGCTACGGGTTTAGGCGTAGCACAACCAGCAACTGGAAGCACGTGAACTGGAACGACCATGTCCCAGCGTGTCGTAGGCCTGAACGGCGACGTCAAGGGATCGGCGACGGCAACGCCATCCTGCCGAGGCCGTATGGCTCCGATGAAGCTGACGTTGCTATGGACCCTCGCCGTCACCGTCGCCGCCGCCACGTTCGACAACCGAACCGTTGCTCAAAGCCGGGCGCCAGGCACCTGCAGCCGAGGGGACGTGTTCGTGCAGTCTGCCAACCCGCAGCAGATCCGTGAAGCCTGTGAGGCTGTTTCCGACGTGCTGACATATTTCGATGGCATTGGCTTCAAAGTCGATCCCCATGTCTCGATCGCTTTCTGGGGCGACGTCGATGCGAAAGGCGGGCGCAAGCACGCACACGGTTCCTACGACCCCGCCGCACGGGCGATCAAGCTGTATGCGCGTGAGCAGGCGCGGCCATGGGGCGAGCCCTGGCAAGACGTCGGTGGCAGCTTCATTCGCCACGAGGTGGCCCATGCGGTTGTGGTCCAGATATTGGCGATGCGCGGGTTGGCACTTCCACGCGAGTGGCACGAATTCATCGCCTATGCGGTACAGTTCGAGCTGATGGAGCCGGCGATCCGGGCCAGCATTCTGGAGCGCTATTCCAACCTGGCGCCCGCCTCTGCGCTGACACAGATCAATCCGTTCACTCATGGCCTTGCTGATCCCGACACCTTCGCGGTGCTCGTCTTCAAGTCGTATAGTGTCTTTGGCGGACGCGACTTGGTTCGCCGCCTGCTGACAGCTGAGTTCGTGCCGACGCCTCTCGAGAGGATGATTCCGTTTCCCCCGAATTGATGATGGCCATCGAGCGGATCGTTTCGATATTGACGCGCGTGCATTGAGCCAGAGGTCCAATGGTCATCATCAGCGGGTTGATCCTGTAGCGGCCACAGGATGTAGACATAGCGAGTAACCAGAGATGTTTGAATCCGAGAACGATTATGACCGAGCATGTCGTAGGGTGATCTGGGACGCGTGGCGGACGCGAAAGATCGGCGTCGGCGCAATCGCGCAGCGCCAGCATCCCCGTCTCGCCGAGATGGTCGCCCACGCCCGGTCCCGCTCGCCGCATTACCGTGAGCTGTACCGTGATCTGCCGGAGCGAATCGAAAGCGTCGAGCAGCTTCCAGTTACCGACAAAAAGATGCTCATGGAGCGCTTCGACGGATGGTGCACCGACCGCGCCGTCACGCTCGAAGCGGCAGAAGCAGTTGTCGACGATCCCGCTCGAATTGGAGAGAGGTTCCTCGGAAAGTACACCCTGGCTACCACCTCAGGCACGACCGGCCGCCGCGGGATATTCCTGACCGACGATCGCACGATGGCGGTCGTGACCGCCATGATGCTCCGCTGGATGGGTGACTGGCTCAGCCCGAGTGACATCCTCAAGATCATCGCCCGCCGCGGGCGGCTGGCGATGGTCATGGCGACGGGCGGCCATTTCGCGTCGGCCGTTGCCGCGGCACGCCTGAAGAAGCGGCGCGGAAAACTCGTAGAGGTGCTCTCGGCGCACATGCCGATGGCGGAGCTTGTCGAGCGGCTGAACCGATTCCGGCCGTCGCTGCTTACACCCTACGCCAGCATGGCCGCCATGCTGGCCGACGAACAGGAAGCCGGACGGCTCCATATCGATCCCGTACTGCTGGCCCTCTCGGCCGAAGGTCTCCCGGAGGCGGAGTACGTCCGTATAGCGCGCGTGTTCGGCGCCAAAGTCGGCAACAGCTACGCCGCCTCGGAATGCATGTTCCTCAGCTACATGTGCAGCGAAGGCTGGCTGCACGTCAATGCCGACTGGGTGGCGTTCGAACCGGTCGATGCCGATTACCGGCCGGTCGCTCCCGGCGAGCAATCGCACACGATCCTAATCAGCAATCTCGCCAATCGTGTGCAGCCGATCCTGCGCTACGATCTCGGTGACAGCGTCCTGCAGCGGCCGGACCCGTGCCCGTGCGGCAACCCCTTGCCCGCACTCCGCGTACAGGGTCGCTCGGCGGACGTTCTCACGTTCCAGACTTCGAGCGGCGATGTCAGGCTGCCTCCGCTGGCGCTCACCCAACCGATCGAGGCTGTCCGCGGAGTCACGCTCTTCCAGCTCGCGCAGTCCGAGCCGGAAAGACTTGAACTGCGTCTCCAAATCGCGCCGACGGCGAATGCAGACACCGTCTGGCGCGAGGCCGAAGCAGGCCTGCGGAACATGCTTGCTGAGCATGGGCTTGAACACGTCGGCGTCGAGCGCGGCGGCGAACCGCCGCAACAGGGTCGCGGCGGAAAGTTCCGGGAGGTTGTTCCGCTCTCGGGTGCTCGGACGTGAAGCAGCCTCAGGGAGACTATCGATGAAGCGGAAGGAAATTGCCAAGTTCTTCGCCGGCTTTGCAGCCAACCAAGTTCTAACACACGGAGCTTTCGCAGCGGCAAGCGTTCAGTTCAGTCTGTTCGGAATCACCTATAGCCAAGGACTCAATACGATCGCTGCAGGCGCTTGGGCGATCATTCTTCTGCTGCTCACGTACTATGCATGGATTCAGCGATGACGTTGGCAGGCACCGAGCCCGGACTCGCCGATGCCCTGATATCGGCGCGTCCATTCTCCTGTTTGGCGCTGGCAGAATGGCGTTCCTTTGGGGGGGCGGGCGCGCCGTCGTCAGCGTTCCGATTCAGGTAGTTGGTGATCGGTATTCGGTAGTGAAACACCGGTCCGCTGCGCCCTTGATCCTGTAGTGACTACAGAATATATCATGAGACATGGGATGGCCGTGACCGAACCTGATCCCTGCGCGCCGGCCCCTGTGCGAAGGAGACGAGAAATGAGCGCTGATGTCGCCACGATGGGGCCTCCCGGCTCGCTGCGCTTCAAGGTAGACGGTCTCGATTGCCAGAACGAGGTCCGCGCGCTTCGCGTGGCGGTTGGGCCCGTCGTGGGAGGTGAGGAAAGGTTATCCTTCGATACGCGGGCCGGAGTCATGGGCGTAAGTTCCGCCAGTGCCTCCATGATCGATGTCATCCAGCGCGCAGTCGCAACGACCGGCATGCAGGCGCATCTCCTGGCAAATCCGGCGCGGCAGTCCGCACCGGCACTTCTGTTCCAAGTCGACGGCCTTGACTGCAGGAACGAGGTGGCCGTGCTCGAGCGCGAGGTAGGTCCTCTGGTCGGCAGCGAAGCCTGGTTGTCGTTCGACACGGCGAAGGGGCTGATGACAGTCGCGCCGCAACAGCAGGCGACTGTCGAGGCAATCGTGGGCCGCGTCGCCGCCACCGGCATGCGCGCCTATCTCGTGCAACACGACGCGGCCGAGGCACTGCTCTTCCGTGTCGACGGACTTGATTGCAAGAACGAGGTGGCGGCGCTCACGCGGGAACTGGGCCCGCTGGTCGGTGAAGACAAGCTCGCCTTCGACACCGCGAAAAGCCTGATGACGGTGGGCCCCCAGCACGGCGCGGCGCCCGAGATGATCGAAGCGGCGGTGGCTCGAACCGGCATGCGGGCCTTGCTCTGGACGCCGCCCCTTCCGCCGGCTTCGCCGCAAGAAGAAGCCGCGGCGTGCTGCGGCGCAGAGGTGCAGGAGGCCCTCAGCCCGCCGATCCCGACCCACCTACCCGGTCAGGTCGTGTTTCGCATTCACGGCATGGATTGCGCCGACGAGATCGCGGCGTTGAAGCGCGAGGTCGGCCCGCTGGTCGGGGAAGACAAGCTCGCCTTCGATCTGCTCAACGGCCGCATGTCGATCGACGTGACGCCGGATGCCGCGCTCGAGGCGCGGATCGAAAAGGCAGTGACTCAGGCCGGCATGCGCGCCGAGCCGTGGAGCGAAGGCTCTACCAGCGAGGGCGCGAAGGCCGAAGGGCGCCGCAAGCGGCTGCAGTCGTGGCTGACGACCGCAAGCGGCGTATTCGCGGCGCTGGGCTTCGCGGTCCACGCCTGGCTTGGCGGCGGTATCATCGCCGCCTTCGAGGCCGGCGAACACGCATTGGGCTCGACGCCCTGGCCGAGCATGGTTCTCTATTCGCTCGGAGTGCTCTGCGCCGTGCGCTATGTGGCGCCTAAGGCCTGGATCGCGGCAAAGCGGCTTCGCCCGGATATGAACCTGCTGATGACGATTGCGGTGGCGGGCGCCATCGGCATCGGCGCCTGGTTCGAGGCGGCGACCGTCTCGTTCTTCTTTGCGTTGGCGCTCGCGCTCGAAACCTGGAGTCTCGGTCGCGCGCGGCGGGCGGTCGCGGCCCTCATGGAGCTCGCCCCGCCAACGGCGCGCGTCAAGATGGAAGATGGGTCGGAACGCGACGTTCCGGCCGCCGAGGTCCGGGTCGGCGCACGCGTCGTTGTGCGGCCGGGGGACAAGGTGCCTTTGGACGGCCGCGTTGTCGCCGGCGAGAGCGAGCTCAATCAGGCACCGATCACCGGCGAAAGCGTTCCCGTCTTCAAGGTGCCGGGCGACGAGGTCTTCGCCGGAACCATCAATGGCGAGGGTGCCATTGAGGTCGTCACCACCAAGGCGGTCAACGACACGACACTGGCGCAGATCATCCGCATGGTCGGCTCGGCGCAGAGCCGGCGCGCACCCAGCGAGCAATGGGTGGAGAAGTTCGCGCGTGTTTACACGCCGGTCGTGATGGTGCTGGCAGTTGCCATCTTCCTCGTTCCGCCGCTGCTTCTGGGCGGTGCTTGGGAGGACTGGTTCTACCGCGCTCTCGTGCTGCTCGTGATCGCCTGCCCCTGCGCCCTCGTGATCTCGACGCCGGTGACGATCGTGGCCGCGCTGGCCGGCGCAGCGAAACAGGGGGTGCTGGTGAAGGGCGGGGTGCATCTCGAGACCCCGGCGCGCCTCAAGGCGGTTGCCATGGACAAGACAGGCACGCTCACCGAAGGGCGGCCGCAGGTCGTCGAGGTCGTGCCGCTTGATGGCCGCAGCGAAAGCGAGATCCTCGGCATGGCGGCTGCCCTGGAAGTACGCAGCGCACATCCAATCGCGCGCGCCATCCTTGCCAAAGCTGCCGACCTAAAAATCGTCGCCGAGCCCGCCGACGCTGTCCAGGCGATCACAGGCCGGGGGGTCGTTGGCCGAATTGCTGGCCGCGAGATGTGGCTCGGCTCGCGCCGCTACATCGAGGAGCGAGGAATCGGCTCGCCCGCGGTCCTGCAGCGAGCCGATGCACTGTCGAGTGCCGGCCGCACGATCGTCGCCGTCGGCGATGGCCAGGAAGTCTGGGGCCTCGTCGCCGTTGCCGATGCCGTCAGGCCGGAGGCGAAGGACATCGTCGCGGCGTTGCACCGCGCCGGAATCGAGCACGTCGTGATGCTCACCGGCGACAATCGGGCGACGGCGGAGGCGATAGCCAAGCAAACCGGCATCGACGAAGTCCGGGCGGAGCTGCTGCCCGGCGACAAGGTTTCGGCCGTTGAAGGGCTGGAAGTTTTTTCTCGGCCGGTTCACATTTGTTCGCCACAATCTAATCTTATCAATAGCTTATCTGAAAGCCGTCCGTCACTGTTCGGCCTTGTACGCCGATGCTTATTCGACTGATATTCGACGACTTTGGGGTCGGGTGCTGTGACGAAAACACTGACGGAAGCTCAGATCACGACCGCCAAGGCGCGCGCCCGGTTGGAGTTTGGCGTGCATTGGCGCCGCCTCGACGCCGAGGCGCACCTTGGCTATCGCAAGAACAAGCGGAGCGGCGTGTGGTTCGTGCGTTGGCGTAATCACCATGCCGGAGCCAACTACAAGCAGGCGCCGGTCGGCGTCGCTAACGACGTCAACGACAAACCTGCCGAAGGAACGCTGACTTTCGAGCAGGCGGTGACACAAGCGCGGGAACACGTCACCCGGTCCAGAATAGAAGCGGCGGCGCAAGCAGCCGGACCAGCACCCACCGTGCGGACGGCTGTAGAGACATACATCAGGGAGCGTAATGCCCGTGATAGCCGGAGGGCTGGCCGCGAGGTCCGATCCGATGCTGGTCACCGCTTGCGGCGCTACGTTCTTGGTCAAGAAGAGCGCGGTAGCCAGGAAGCCGTTGAGGCTGCCTCTCTCGCCGTAGTCCATTTGCACGCGCTACAGGAAGATCACCTCTTCACGTGGCGAGAGGACCTTCCTGTAGAATTGAAGGCCACGACGAAGCAGCGGCTCATAAACGACCTGAAGGCAGCGCTGAATGCAGCATGGCCACGCTTGACGGCGGAACAAAAGAAGCTGAATCCAACATTCCCATCTATCGTAAAAGACGGGTTCAAGGCTGAGCGCATTGATGACGATGACGAGATATCTGTCGCCCGAGACAATCAAGTCCTCACGGACGCGCAGATCAGCACCTTGCTTCGAGCCGCATGCGAGATCGACGACGAGCAGGGATTTGAAGGCGACCTATATCGCCTTGTCGTCTGCCTTGCAGCAACTGGCGCGCGATTTGCGCAGGCAAGGCGGATGCGCGTCAGTGATGCACAACTGAAAGAGCAACGCTTGATGGTACCGGGTTCCTACAAGGGGCGTGGCGGAAACGGTGGCTCCGTCCCGGTTCCGGTGGGCGAAGATATCATCGAAGTCCTCTTACCGGGAATCTTAGATCGTCCGAGGGACGCGCCGTTGTTCGAGCGATGGAGCCATGAGCAGGAAGCAGGTAGCATCGTTTGGAGAAAGTCAGAACGGGGTCCGTGGAAGACGGCAGAACTTACTCGTCCGTGGCATGCTATCCGCGAGCGCGCAGGGTTGCCGGAAGCCATTCCTTATGCCTTACGACATTCCAGCATCGTCCGCGGCTTGCGAAACCGACTGCCTATTCAGCACGTTGCTAAGCTGCACAACACTTCCGTGAAAATGATCGAGCGGCACTACGCGAAATATATTTCGACAGCCTTGGAAGATCTCGCTCGGGCAGCAGTTGTACCGCTGGTCCCGCGGCCCGGTGAAAATGCGGTCGGCGCGGATGACAGTAAGAAGCTTTTGCCATCTAACGCATAACTTTGCAGGCTTGGCTTCCGCGGCCCCAAGCCCGGAGCGCACTCACTGCTTTTCCGGGCTGATATACAATCGATCAAGAGCTAATTCACAATCGATTCGATAGGCCTGCTGTCGTCAGCTTCCGCACCTGTTCGGGTGACTGTCATCAGGAGCCGCGAACCTATCCGCGGTCGGCTGGTGTCGTATTGACGCCAACCAGAGCCAGCAGTGATTGCACAATGACTAGCCGACGACGACCGACGGTCGTCGTGGTAACTCGACCATCGCCGATTAATTCATAAATCTTGGTCCGCCCGAGACCGGTCACTTCACAAGCCTCCGCGACGGTGCAGGTCAACCGCTGCGCAAACGGAAGGCGTCGACCTTGATGACAGGGCATCGACTTATCTGCCGTCGCCTCGCGTTCAATTTGGACACTGCGTTCGAGCTCCGGACCACGCCGTATCAAGGTTACTCCTCCCCTACAATCGAAGAGCTACCCTGAGGCGCGCCGCCTTCCACGTCAACGGAAGCAGAAGCGCAGAACGGAGAGCCTTAGCGAACGTCAGGAAGCATCGGAAAACTCTCGGCAACAAAAGGCATCGCAGAATTTTTCACAACCAATATCGACGTATCGCGTAAGAACTTCCCACCCACTCGGCACGGAAGGTGGAGTCGCCGCTAACGGGAGCGTTATCTGGCCGCCCTATTGAGCAATTTCTCTGGAATGATTCCGTCATGAAGCATGGCACGCTTTAGCATCGAAATATCACGGCCGTTGTTCACCGCGATTGCGCCGGCAATTTTATCGTGACTATCGAGGAAGATTGCCGTCCAATTGTTCGTTTCAGGATCGTCCAGCACGACACTGCGGTCAGCATTTTGCAGCACTCCTAACGACTGAATGTTGTGTCCAAACTGGTCCGACCATAGCCACGGCGGCTCCGCATAATGCGAGTCAATCCCTGCCATGGATTTCGCCGCGACCAGCGATTGGCCCGAGGCCACCTTCCAGGACTCAAGTCGCTGACGAAACGCGCCGCCTAAGACGGGGTGTGACGTCACCTCTCCCGCAGCGAAGATCGCCGGATCAGATGTCTGGCAGCGATCATCCACGACAATACCATCATCGACGTCCAGCCCCGCGTCCGATGCAAGTTGGGTGTTGGGTTGAACCCCGATCCCGACAACGACTGCGTCGACATCTGCGAATGCATTCCAGCGCAATCGCAACGAACCATCATCCTGATGATGAATTGAATCGATCTTTGAGCCAAATTCGAACTGGACTCCGTTCAGGCGATGCAATTTCTCAGCCCAACGGCTCAGGATAGCAGGCATGCCGCGAGATAGTATCCGATCCGTCATCTCAAACAGAAAAACCTCGCAGGCCATCGCCCGAGCGGCGGCAGCAACCTCTAACCCAATGAACCCGCCGCCGATCACAGCAATTCGACGCGATTCCCGAAGCACGGATTTCAAGCGAACCGCGTCTTCAAGCGTTCGCAGATAGAGAATTTTCGAGCTTTGCCCGACGCTATCCGGCAATTTTCTCGCCCGCGATCCGGTCGCGAGGAGTAGCCGATCGTAAGCATAAGCATTTCCGCAAGCGGTTAGAATTTCGGAGCGGTTTCGATCGATCTGCGTCGCGGTTTGTCCGGGATGATACGAAATACCGTTCTCATGATAGGTCTCCGCGTTTGCCAGATAGCGCGGTGCGCCCTCGCCAAGGACTTCTTTGGACAGCGGCGGGCGATCATACGGCAGGCCGAGTTCGTCTCCGAGAATATCGATCTTGGCTTGTGGCGCCAACTCGCGAAGATGCACGGCGGCTGTGTGCCCCGCGAGGCCTGCTCCGACAATCACAAAACGCATTTTAGCGCTCCCTGTAGGGGAAGGGCACATTCGGCGCGCCCGTCCTCCTTATCCGCCGTTGACAGGCGCCGAGCACTCTCACATTCAATACCTTCAGCCGAAGGCTAGTTGGCAGATTCTGCTGATATTCATCTGCGACGCACTTGCTAGACGCTGTAGAAATCGAGCGCAGTGGCCATTTGATCGTTCGTAAGGGAAATCTTTTTGAATCCGATCAGCCAAGCCTCTCCAAGACGGCGCAGCCGAAATTCAAGGCGTCCGAAGTTGGTATGGCTTTTACAAGCGCGCGGATCGTACGTATGAACCGTGAAGCAGGCATTTCCCTCGATCGAATCCGTCGAGGCCGCATCGACCATGATGTTCGTATAGGAATGAACCGTGCGCGGAAGCGGCATCGCCGTGATGGACTTTCGCGACTGTATCCTGTCAATTCGGTCACTCAGCCCATATGAGTTCTCATGATATATCATTGAAAGCTCGCGGTTCGGATTGGACGTCGTCTCGTACTCGTCCTTCCAGGCCGGCACCCAGAAAATCGCATCGTCAGCGTAGAGCTTGACCCAATCGCGGAATTTCTTCTGATCCAGAAGTCTTGCCTCCGTGAAGAGAACGCGAGTAGCAATCTTCAGGTAATCATCCTCTGACATGTCGCTAACCTAGCCTTCCGAAGGATCACGAGTCATAAGGCGCAGCCATTCCCGGTAACCGGAATGAAAGCATGTCTCATCGCCGAACAGGGGCGCTCCATAGGTCCACCGATCAGGTGAAACCTGCAATTCGGAAGAGTAGTTGAGTGCCTCGCCGGACTTCGGCCTCAAGCCTCGCGCATACCCCTGCGTAGGACCAGCGAAACGAGCTCCGTAGCCGGTCTGGCAAAGCTCGTACATGACGTTGTCGTCGGACGTCGCAAGACCGCTCGGATTGAAGAAATCCTCGTACAGACGGATGCGAACGCGGCGCGCCTCGTCACTTTCACCAATTGGGGCAAGACAGTGAGACGTAATCTCCGTCTTGTCCGGAGCCAATGGCCGCCACGTCCGCAACTGCAGCGTGCCGATATCAACGATCTGCAGGTTAGGATAAATCGTGAGATTGCGCTGACGAAACATCCACCTGAGCTTGTCTTCCCGAGTCTGCCCCTGAACCGTCGACAGAAGTTTGCCATCCTGATTGAGAGGGCGGAGCTTATAAACCCTTGACGCGTGAATGGACCACATCATCGCGTGCCCCCTCGCCAGGCTGAAGCTTCCTTGCGCGTCGGGGTCGGTCTCTGTCGGATTCCACGGCTTTACTTCTAGCGGTCCTCTCCGCACTTCACGCTTCTTGAGAACGTCGATATACGAACTGTGCGTTGAAGCGAAGTGGTAATAGTCAAGCCCGTTCTCGAACTGAAGCTTCCAATTGGCGTCGAACGTGTAGCTTACGTTTCCGTCAACGAACTCCAGCCCTTCGACGCCCTGATCGACAACGAGATCGATAAACGCGCGCGCGTCACCAAGATGCTCCTCTAGCGTCGGCACGTCGGGCGACACGCTTGCAAACAGAAGCCCTCGATAGCTTGCAATCTTGGGAACAGGCTTGAGGCCATGATCATCCGCAAGAAAGGACGGCGGATACTGGCCATCCTTCTCATCGGTCATCGAAACATTCTTGCCGGCACTATCGTACGACCACCCATGATAGCGACAAACATGGAATTTCTGATTGCCCTTCTTAAAGGGGCAAACGATTGCCCCGCGGTGGCGACAGGTGTTAAAGAAGCATCGAATTTCTCCAGTCCCGTCCTTTGTAATCAGGACGGGGTGGCGCCCGATGTACGTCGTCACGAAGTCATTCGGCTTGCGTAACTGACTTTCCAGCCCGACGAAAACCCAAGTCCCTTCGAAAACGTGAGTAAGTTCGCGCTCAAAAATATCCCGATCGGTGAACACCGTCCGATCTACCCGAAATATTCCGTCATCGGGTCGATCGTCCAGCAGCTTCGAAACCATTTCGGGTGTGATTGGCCCACCTCTGACACCACCATCGCTCGGCCTCACAGGGCTGGGTACTTCCGACCTGAAGCTGGTCAATTCGACCTCCTCTATTTTTCTTGTAGCAAAGCGGAGCGGCTATTTCGGACGAGATGGGGGCGTCACACTAAATGGCGACATCGTCGCCCCCCTTGCCGTTAAGTTAGGTTGACGCGTCGGGATTAGACGGTGCCGAGGTGACATCGATTTCCACAGCATCACCGACGACACGAACAGGATAGGTTGCCAGGGCCGTTTCTGCTGGTGAGGTCAACGCCGCGCCCGTTCGAACATCGAAGCGGGCGCCATGAAGCGGGCACTCGATCTCGTAACCATCGAGCCAACCGTCGGACAGAAGTGCATAGGCATGAGTACAAACGTCAGACGTGGCAAAATACTCTTCGCCGCAGCGGTAGAGCGCAACTTTGCATCCGTTGATATTGAGCTGCTGAATGCTGTCATCCGACACATCTTTGGTAAAAGCGGCTTTTACCCAGTTAGTCATTCGAGTCGACGCTCGCTTTTGGATTGTTGCGAACTTCAGTTCTTTCCGAACATATTCTTCCAGGCCTCGGTGCCCGGCTTCGCTTCCCATTGTTTGCTGTCGGACAACGTATTTATGCCCGCCCTAACCCCCGGACGGTCTTTGATCGCCTGGTACCATCGATCAATGTTCGGGTACTCCGACAAGTCACGTCGATGCAGCTTTCGCGTGCGAACCCAAGGGAATGTGCTGATGTCAGCGATGGAATACTCGCCGGCGAGATATTCAGATTCGCCAAGGCGCTTCTCGAGAATGTTGTATATTCGACCAACTTCCCGATCATAACGTTCGATCGCGTAATCGATCTTCTCAGTCGCATACACCATGAAGTGGTGCGCTTGGCCCAGCATTGGACCCATCGTCGTATTCTGAAATACAAGCCACTTTAGCGTATCGTAGCGCTTTTCAGGATCCTGAGAGAGAAATCTACCGGACTTTTCCGCGAGATAGATAAGAACGACCGCGGATTCAAAAACTGCATATGGCTTGTTGTGCGGGCCATCGTGATCCACGATGGCCGGCACTTTGTTGTTTGGATTGATCTTCAGAAATTCCGGATGAAACTGCTCACCTGCCGTTATATCAATCGGAACTACACGATACTCCAAGTCCAACTCTGCCAGCATTATAGCTGCTTTATACCCGTTCGGGGTTGGCCAGAAGTATAGATCAATCATCGCAGAAGACTCCTATCCGACGATCTTGAGCCCTGCTGGCTTGTCAACGATCAGCCCAGGGTTCAACATCCACTTCGGGTCCAGTTCGGTCTTGGCGGCTGCCAGCACACGGCGGAACAACGGATCGACTTCCTTGTCGTACCAAGGACGGAACGATTTTCCGACAGCATGGTGGTGCGTGATGGTTGCGCCGAGTTCGATTAGCGCGTCCGACGCAACGTCGTGGAGCATCTTATAGGCTTCAAGGCTGTTGGCGTGCGTCGAAGGAGCCATGATCGAATAGTAAGGAGCCGGGCCGTCCGGATACAGGAAGGAGAACCTGCGGCAGACGATGCCGCCGCCAAGATTTTCCTTCTGGGCCTTCCGGATGCGACGCATGATCTCGGTATCGACTTCTTCGAACCGATCCCAAGTGTAGGCAGTTTCGAACGTGAAGCTGACGATTCCCATCGCTGCGCGCGTATGCATCAACCGGGGCAGATATCTGAACTGGTGCCGCCAGTTACCCTGCGGCCCGCTACGGCTGGTCTCCAGCGCGTTGTCCGCAGTTCCCGCCTGTTGCTTCACGACGCCACCGAAGTCCTTGCAGATTTCGAGACTACGCTCCAGCCACGCGTCCACCGGATGGTCGGCGGATTCGAAGCCCAGCAACAGGACCGAATCGGTGCCGTCTCCAGCGCCGTAGAATTTGGCGTCCTGCTCGTCCAGATAGCGACAGTTCGCCGGGAACAGTCCTGCTTGGGTGATCTGACGGACGGCCTTGGCACCCTGATAGAACGTCTTGAAGGAGATCGACGCATTCGCACGGAATTTCACACGCCCCTGTAGACGCATCCATGCATCGGTGATGATGCCCAGCGAGCCCTCAGACCCGATGAACAGCCGATCCGGATTGGGTCCCGCACCCGAGCCTGGCAGGCGGCGGTTCTGGATCGTTCCCGCCGGGGTGACCACGCGCAGGCTTTCCACCATGTCGTCAATATGCGTGAGATGGGTCGCATAGTGACCGGACGAGCGGGTTGCGATCCAACCGCCCAGCGATGAGAATTCCCACGATTGCGGAATATGGCGCAGGGTGAGGCCATGCGGCTTCAGTTGTTCTTCCAGAGCCGGACCGAGAATACCCGCCTGGATCCGCGCGCAGCGCGACACGGGGTCGACTTCGAGAATCTTGTTGAGGTTGCCCAAGTCGATTACGACGACCCCGGGAAAGGCGTCGCGCTCGGGACCCCAGAAGCCGCCGGTGACGCTCGATCCGCCGCCATACGGGATGCATGCATAACCATTTTCCCCGCACCAGTCGAAGATGGCAGCGATGTCTTCTTCGTCGCGCGGATAGGCCACGACGTCCGGAGCCTTCTTGAAATCGCGCCGGTAGATAAGGGTCATGTCCTTGAAACCCTTACCGTACGTATGAACAATTCTGTCCCATTTTTCCGAGGTACAGAAATCCTCCAGCGTTCGCGGGATCTTTATGCGCGACGCATAAAGTTCAATCTCGTCCAGAGTCGGATCTGACAGAATTTCGATGTCTTTAATTCCAAGCCGCTGCTCCACGCGGTCTCGCATGGTTCGAATTTCGTCCTTGGAATTATCTTCACCTTCATATCCCCACGACCAGAACTTCCTTCGCTGGCCGTAGTAGCCACTCTTTTCCTTCGCCACAGCGCTTCTCCTTCGAGATTTTCGACGTAAATCAACCATCCAGGTGCGCATGCGTTTTGGTAGACATCGCGATCTGGTTGGACCAGATTGGCATATCCAATTCGCTCAGTCAATGGTTCTCGGATCAGATGGGCACCCCGGAGCTACGCCACCGCGACAACATTCGCCTTGACACCGCCGCCAAGAGCACGCTTGAATAGTATTACCAGATTGGATGTGCCAGATTGCAACTGATCTGCAAATAGAGAACTCACCTCATTTTTTGATGAGCGGGCGTTCAGCGGCCTTTTTCACATAGAGAGGGACAAGAGCGTGGTGCTGTCGGACCAAGCCAATCTGCATGGTGAGCGCGCCCTCCAATGGACCGCGTCATGCTGAGATATCTAATTCGTCGCCTTGTCGCCCTTGTGCCGACGTTCCTGTTAGCGAGCGTTATTGTGTTCTCGGCCATTCGCCTGATACCGGGAAACACGATCGACATGATGATGTCGCAGAACGACATCTCGGCCAGCGTCCAGACCCGCGAAGATCTTATCAAGGCACTCGGGCTCGATCAGCCGGTCCTTGTACAATATTGGCACTGGATCAGCTCGATTGTGTTCCACGGGGATTTCGGTCGCTCGCTTTGGACGGGAGATAGCGTCACCCGCCTCGTCGCCGAGCGCATGCCGATTACTCTGTATCTAGGCGTGCTGGCCATGATATTCGCGCTCTTGATCGCGCTGCCCGTCGGGATCATCTCGGCGATCCGGCAAAACAAGCCGGTCGATTATCTCGGCCGTGTCTTTGCCATCACGGCCCTGTCCGTCCCGCCTTTTTGGCTCGGGACATTAGTGGTGGTCGTGCCGGCGATGCTTTGGGGGATCGCTCCGACCGTGCAATATGTTCGGCTGACCGACGATCCCCTCCTTAGTCTCCGCCAGATGGTGCCGCCCGCCATCGTCCTCGGCATCGCCTTGTCGGGAGTGACGATGCGGATGACCCGCACCATGGTCCTCGAAGTCATGCGCCAGGATTATGTCCGTACAGCTTGGAGCAAGGGTCTCGACGAGCGGACGGTCGTCCTGCGCCATGTCCTCAAAAACGCGCTTCTGCCGGTCATAACCATCGTCGGGTTGCAGTTGCCACTGATGATCGGTGGCGCGGTCGTGATTGAGCAGATCTTCGTGATCTCCGGTATGGGCCAACTACTCCTGATGGCGGTGTCGCAGCGGGACTATCCGGTCATTACGGGCATCTTTCTCCTCGTGGGCGTCGGCGTAATGACGATCAACCTGCTCGTCGACATCAGCTACGCCCTCCTAGATCCCAAGATTCGTCAGGGCTGAACGCATGACTATCGAGTCACCTCTGAAGATCGAAACAGGTCCCGGGCGAGGCGCTTGGGCAGCACCCGTCAGGACTTTCTTCAGTCGCCTTTTTAAGCAGGATATCCTCGGAACGGTTTGCGCCGGCCTTCTCGCCGCGATCGTGGTCTGCGCACTCTTGGCACCTTGGATCGCACCGTACGACTTCGACGCGATCGACCTTACATCGCTGATGCAAGGGCCGTCCTGGTCGCACCACCTCGGCACAGACGAACTCGGACGCGACATCCTCAGCCGGATCATCTATGGAGCCCGTACTTCCGTTATCGTCTGTATCACCGCCGCGCTGCTATCGCTCGCCCTATCGGTCACGCTCGGGGTTCTGTCCGGGTATTTCGGCGGACGTCTCGATGCCCTGGTTCAGCGGTTCGTCGATACTTGGCAGAGCTTTCCCGACCTAATCGTGCTGATCGCGGGCGTCGCGGTTCTCGGCCCCGGGATCGTGCAGATCATCGCCCTCCTCGGCATCCTCTACGGCGTTGCCGGTTCGCGCATCGTACGCGGCGCGGTCCTGTCGGCGCGCGAGCAGCTGTACGTGCAGGCGGGCCATTCCTTCGGCGCCGGTAACTGGCACATTATTCTCCGGCACATCCTGCCGACGATCGCCGCGCCCCTCATCGTGCTTTACACCACGCGCCTCGGCGGCGTGATCCTGGCCGAATCGAGTCTCAGCTTCCTTGGTCTTGGTGTGCCACCGCCCGCACCCGCGTGGGGCCGTATGCTGAGCGATGCCCGCCCTTACATGTTCGAGAACGTCTGGATGGTCGCGGCCCCTGGCCTCGCGATAACTCTGATCGTTTTTTGCGTGAACATCTTCGGAGACTCTCTCCGCGATCTTCTCGATCCACGCGGAATAGTGCGCAATTGAGCGAAAAACCATAACACTAAGGAGGAGCAAGGAATGGTAGGCCGACATCTCGGAACAATGGCGGTTATCGCGCTCGGGGCTGTGATTGCGACCCAAGCCGTGAGCGCCCAGGAACCCAAATACGGTGGCACGCTGACCATCGTTCCTTACTCCCCGGGGATTGCGGCGTTGTCGTGGGATCCCGCCGACTGGAACTGGAAGGTCTCTATCGATGCTGGGCCCTACATGGAGCAGTTGATGGTGGGCGATCTAAGCAAAGGCGTACGTGGCGGCGGGAAGAACAACTTTTTCAGCGAGGCCTGGCTCAGCGACGACGTGCTGCGCGGCGAACTCGCAGAGAGCTGGGAGGTCGTCGACAAACCGCTCTCGATCGTTATCAACCTGCGCAAGAACGTGAAATGGCAGGCCTGCAAAGGCATCATGGAAGCGCGCGACTTTACCGCCAAAGACGTCGTGTTCGCGTATAACCGTCTCGTCGCTAGTCCGAAGGCGAACAAAGTCTATTTTTCCTTCATCGACAGGGCCGAGGAGACGGGACCGCACCAGGTGACCTTCTTCCTGAAGGAGTACAACTCGGAGTGGAAGTACCGCCTCGGCTACGGCTATTACGCCGGCATCTATCCCAAAGAGATCACGGAGGCCCCTAACGGCGGTGCTGGCAACTGGCAGAATGCCTGCGGCACGGGTCCCTTCCGGTTGACGCGGTATGAGGCCGGGGCCTTCGGGGATTATCAGGCTAACAAGGAGTACTGGGACCGCGAGACGATCGACGGCAAACCTTACAAGATCCCATTCGTCGATAACCTTGTGATGCGGACGATCGGGGATTCACAGACACGCCTAGCCGCCTTCCGCACCGGCAAGATCGATGTCATGGCGAATATCAACTGGGACGAACTCAAGTCACTGGCGCCGATCCAAGATAAAATCAAAGTCATCGAACACCCCGACTATGCGGGTGAGGCACTGGCAATGCGGGTCGATGCACCACCCTTCGACAACCAGAAGGTGCGTCTCGCCTTGAATCTCGCGGTCGACCGGGCCGCCATCTCGAAGCAGATCTATGGCGGCCACGCCGACTTTCCGCACCTGCCGATGGACGAAACTTGGGAAGGCTATTTCACGCCGCCCGAAAAGATGCCGAACGAGGCCCGGGAGGTTCTCCAATACGATCCGGCCAAGGCCAAGAAGCTCCTCGCCGAAGCGGGTCTTGCGAATGGTTTCGAGTTCAAGGCACAGGTTCCGAGCTTCCCTGAGCAGCTAAAGAAAGCGCAGATTGTAGCCGGATATCTGTCGGCAATCGGCGTAAAGATGACCATCGAGCCAAAGGAGTATGGAGCGTTTCTCAGTCTGATGACCACCGGCAAGCACGGCCCCGGCTATTGGCATTTCGCAGGCATGAGCAATCCGACGGCCTCAATCGAGAAACTGTACCGGTCCTCTTCCGTCTGGAATTCGGCCCGCGTCAACGACCCGAAGGTCGATGCGGCACTCGACACCATCCAGCAGGAGAGGGACCCGGACAAAGTCAAGAAGGGCGTCGCCGCGCTCACCAATGAGATGACCGCGCGAGCGCCATTCCTGTTTCTGCCCAGGCAGCGCTCGTTCACGGTATGGTGGCCGTGGGTCAAGAATTACTATGGTGAGATTTCGGTCTCCGCTCGGCGTGATGCGCCGGTCTGGGCGCGCGCTTGGATCGATCAGGATCTAAAGAAGTCGATGGGCTTCTGATCGATGCACGGAACTTTGGAAATGTCGGGGCCCCCGATACTGGATGTACGCGGGCTCTGCGTGGGCATCTGGTCGGGCAAGACGGAGCTGAGTGCTGTCGCAGACGTTTCGTTCCGGGCCTATTCAGGCCAGGTCGTGGCGCTCGTAGGCGAAAGCGGCGCGGGCAAGAGCATCACCGCGATGTCGCTCACCCATCTACTGCCAATGCCACCGATCAAGATCACGGCCGGCGAAATACGCCTCTCCGGCCGTGATATGCAGACGCAGTCACCGAAACAGATCAGGGACATCCGAGGCAACGAGGTCGGCATCGTTTTCCAGGAGCCGATGACAGCGCTGAACCCAAGCCTGCGCATCTGGCGCCAGATCGCCGAGCCGCTGGTGCGTCATCGCCGGATGTCCTGGAGCGCCGCCAAAGCGCAGGCGATCTACCTTCTCAAGAAGGTCCGCATCCCGGATGCAGAGACCAAAGCCGAGGCCTATCCTCACCAGCTCAGTGGGGGTATGCGCCAGCGTGTCATGGTTGCTATCGCGATCTCCTGCGAGCCAAGACTCATCATCGCGGACGAGCCGACGACAGCACTCGACGTCACCGTGCAGGCGCAGATTTTGACGCTTCTCACTGACCTTACCCGCGGATTGGGCGGGGCGCTGCTTCTCATCACGCACGATCTCGGCGTCGTGGCGCGCTACGCCGATTGGGTCAACGTGATGTATGCCGGCCGCATCGTCGAGACAGCGGCGGCCGACGAGCTCTATCGCGATGGGCGCCATCCTTATACGCATGCCCTCCTCGCCTCCGTGCCCAAGATCGTCGGTCCGATCGCTCATCGGCTCGAGTCGATCGCTGGGCAGCCACCCGCCCCCTCCGACGGAACCGGGGGCTGCGCCTTCGCACCGCGCTGCCCACGTCGGACCGAACGGTGCGACGAACGCCCTCCGCTTAGCGGCGACGAACGCACACGGAACGGCCATCTGTTCGCGTGCTGGAATCCGCTATGAACGACGTAGCAACGAATATTCTCGAGGTCTCGGACCTGTGCGTCGACTATGCAAGCACAACCTCTTTCGGCGTAACGGGCGCCCCCTCCGTTCGAGCTGTCAAGGGCATATCCCTCACACTCCAGCGCGGCGAAACTCTCTCGCTCGTCGGCGAAAGCGGTTGCGGCAAATCCACCACGGCCATGGCCATACTACAACTGACGCCGCCGAGCGGCGGCCGGGTCGTGTTCGACGGACGCGATATCACGAGCTTCAGTCATCGCCAGATGCGACCGCTAAGGCGTGAGATGCAGGTCATCTACCAGGATCCGTTCGGGTCGCTAAATCCCCGCATGACAATCGCCGACCTGATCGCCGAACCGATGGCGATTCAGGGCGTCGGCAGATCGGGCCACGAGCGCCGCGCGAAGGCTGCCGAACTCCTAGATACGGTCGGAATGGGTACTCGCTTCCTCGACCGCTATCCGCACCAACTCAGCGGCGGCCAGCGTCAGCGGGTCGCCATCGCGCGCGCCCTGTCGCTGCGTCCGAAACTGCTCATCTGTGATGAGCCGGTCTCAGCTCTCGACGTCTCAGTGCAGGCCCAGGTTCTGAACTTGTTTTCCGACCTCAAGGAGCAGTTCGGCTTGTCCTATCTGTTCATCTCGCACGACCTCGGCGTCGTCCGACACATGAGCGATCGGGTCGCAGTGATGTATCTCGGACGCATCGTCGAGATCGCGACGCGCGACGACCTCTACGGCGAACCGCTCCATCCCTACACGCGCATTCTTCTCGATGCGGTAGCGGTGCCGGACCCGCAAATCGAGCGCGCCCGCGATCACGTGCTCCTTCAGGGCGAGGTGCCGAGCGTCGCCACCCCCCCGCCCGGCTGTCCATTTCACCCTCGCTGTCCGTCCGCCATGCCGGTCTGCAGCCGCGAAATTCCGCCGCTGCGGTTGCACGGAAATCGGCAGATCGCCTGCCATCTGTATGATGAGACAGCAGCCAAGAAGGCAATCGAAGCCGCGATGGACGGAAATGGCAATCCAAACTAGGATGTCAGAGCGGGCGCTTGTCCGCACCTAGCCCAAGCACCCCTCTAGGACGTCAGGCAACGGGCCGCCCATCGCCCAATCGACCAACTCCACCGTGTGGACGACTGGAATGCGTGTTCCAGCACCAATCTGCGTTATGCAGCCGAGATTTCCACTCGCAATGATTTGCGGTTTGACCTTCTCAATGTTGGTGACCTTTCGTGCGCGCAGTCGATTGGCGATCTCAGGCTGCAGTACGTTGTATGTTCCGGCGGAGCCGCAACATATGTGGCCTTCCGGTACTTCTCTCACTACAAACCCCATTCGCCTCAAAAGTGACTTCGGCTGATCTCTAACCTGCTGTCCATGCTGCATCGAGCATGCCGAATGGTAAGCCACGACCTGGCCGGTAGTCCGAACACCGTCTTGAAGCGGTAATTCATGCAAGAATTCTGTGATGTCCCGCGCTAGAGCCGAGATCCGTGCGGCTTTCTGAGCGTAGGCGTTATCGTTGCGAAGTAGGAAGCCATAATCTTTAATGACCGTTCCGCAACCGGACGTCGTAACCACGATGGCATCGAGGCCGCCGTTCTCGATTTCACGCGTCCATACATCCACGTTGTGTCGAGCCGCATCCAGCGCCCGACTTTCGTATCCCAAGTGCTGCACGAGAGCTCCGCAGCACCCTTCGTCGATCGGTTGAACTACTTCGATACCGTGACGCGTCAACAACCGGATTGCAGCCTCGTTGATGTTCTGGCCGAGGACCTGCTGGGCACATCCGCTCAGAAGCGCAACCCGACCGCGCGGCCTGTCGACGGTCGCGCCCGGTAACCTTCGGGTCGGCCTTCTTCGCTTGAATGACGACGAAAGTTCAATCATCGCAGCGAGTTGCGCGCCGCCGGGAAGATTGGCGAGCCACTTTCTGATCGGCCTGCTCACGGTAGCCACGCGTAAAGCCAACCTAAGTCGGCCCGGAAACGGCAGCACCTTCGCCAACATGCCTCGAAGCAACCTATCAGGCAGAGGACGCGTGTAGGTTCGGGCGATATGGGCTCGCGCGTGATCGACCAGGTGCATGTAGTGCACGCCGGACGGACAGGTCGTCATGCAGGAAAGACACGTCAGACATCGATCGATATGCTCGACGACCTGAGGGGTCGCCGGCTTTTCCTCCTCCAACATGTCCTTGATCAGATAGATGCGCCCGCGCGGACTGTCCGCTTCGTCAGCAAGAAGCAGATATGTCGGGCATGTCGCAGTACAAAAGCCACAATGCACACAGGCACGGAGGATTTTTTCTGACTCGCTTACATGTGCATCGGCCAGGGCCGTCAGCGAGAAGTTTGTTTGCATACCAGTCCGCCCTCGCCTCAGATACCGGCGTACATCCTGCCGAAATTCAGAACGCGGTCAGGATCGAAACATTTCTTGATTTCCTGCGTCAACTTGAGCACCGCAGGAGGAAGCGGTTCGAACACATCGATCCTGTGGCGCATCTCCGATGAAGCCCGTACGAGTGTGGCGTGCCCACCGGTATTGGCCATAGCTTCCCGGACAACCGATGCTCCTGCATCGTCAGCGTCCACGACCGCGAGCCACACGAGACCGCCGCCCCAGTCGAAGAAATACCGCACGCCGAGTTTTTGCCGGATGTCGGCAAGAACATGCGGCGCTTTGGAGGGGGCCAAGGACAACCGCCAAATGGAACGATCCATTGGCTGAGCCAGCCAGTGCGCGTCGCGCACGCGCAACCACAGGTTCGCGCTTTCATCACCTTCGATCAGCTCGGCCCTACCAAAGGAGCGCCACAGCTTGGCAAGCTCACGGGCACCATATGCTACCGAGCCGTCAGAACCCTCGAGTCGAACGATCGTAGTCGAGTCCGACCCAATACTCGCCGGAATATGCGCTGCCGCCGAGACCGCGAAAGACGACCCGAGCGCTGCGGTGAGCGCTGCAATCGCTGTCGTGTCGTTCATGCCGCCCAATCCCACCGATAGGGAACGCGCCGGCTTAGGCAACACCTTGAAGATGACCTCGCTCAAAACGCCGAGCGTACCCCACGCACCGCAGTTCAGCTTGACTAAATCGAGTCCGGTGACGTTTTTCATTACGCGCCCGCCGGATTTGACGACGTCTCCGCGGCCCGTGACCAAGCGAACGCCGATCAGGCTGTCGCGACAAGCTCCGACCGCGATACGACGCGGACCCGAAACATTCCCGGCGACAATACCTCCGATTGTCGGCTCCGCGCTCGTCCCGAACAGCACACGATGATCCATCGGCTCGAACGGAAGCATCTGGTTGTGCTTGGCGAGCATCCGATCGATTTCGGAAACCGGCGTTCCAGGCAAAGCACCGATCACGAGCTCTGTCGGCTCGTAAAGCGAGACTCCCCTCATGCGCTCGGTCGTTAGAGACATGGCGTATCCACCCAGCGGCCGGCCCATCGCCGACTTGGAGCCGGCGCCGCGCACGACGAGAGGCATCTTTGCTGTAGCCGCATCCTTGATGGCAGACGACAGTCCGCACTCGTCGCGCGGCTTATAGCAATCGGTCATCACACTCCCGTCACCCTAACCTTGACATCGAAAATCGAGGGGAAACACCTTATCCGTATTGAGCAGCCATCGCGGATCGAACGCGGCGCGCACCCGAATCTGTTGAACCAGATCGGCATCGTCAAACTGGCAGCGCATTAGATCACGCTTCTCGATACCGACACCGTGCTCGCCCGTCAGGCACCCACCAACTTCAACGCAGAGCCTGAGAATGTCATCTCCCGCTGCTTCCGCCTTCGACTGCTGCGACGGATCGTTCGCGTTGTAGAGGATGAGCGGATGCATGTTGCCGTCACCGGCATGGAAAACATTCGCGACACGCAATCCGTGTCGCTGTACGATCTTGGAGATCTCCGCCAAAACGTACGACAGCTTGCCGGTCGGCACCGTGCCGTCCATGCACAAATAGTCAGCGACTCGCCCGGTCGCACCGAAAGCCGACTTCCGCCCCTTCCAGATTGCCGCCGTCTCAATTGCCGACCTGCTCTCGCGCACTGTCGTCGCACCGTTCGCACGAGCGATGGCGGTGATGTCCGCCAGCGTCGCGTCCATCTCGGCGTCGGACCCTTCGACCTCTACAATCAGAAGGGCCTCGACATCGAGCGGATAGCCGGCCTTGGCGAAGGCCTCGCAGATCTCGATGGCGGCCTTGTCCATGTATTCGATGGCTACGGGAATGATACCGGCGGCAATGACGTCCGCAACCGCCTTGCCCGCTCCCTCGCAAGACGGGAAACCGAACAGAACCGGGCGCGCTCCCTCTGCCGATTTCAGAATTCGGAGGGTCGCTTCGGTCACTATCCCGAGCTGCCCCTCGGAGCCGACGACCAGGCCCAGCAGATCGAGTCCAGCGCTATCGAGATAGTCACCGCCGAGATCGATGATCGATCCATCGATCAGTACCATCCTTACGCCGAGGAGGTTATTGGTCGTGACTCCATACTTCAGGCAATGCGCGCCTCCGGAGTTGTTGGCAATGTTGCCTCCGATCGTGCAGGCAAGTTGAGAGGAAGGGTCTGGCGCATAGAAGAAGCCGTTCTCCGCCACCACCGCTGTTACGCTCAAATTTGTGACTCCCGCTTCGACGCGGATGAAGCGGTCATCGTAGTTGACCGCGAGCACCCGATTCATCTTTGAAAGTCCGAGAACGACGGCGTCTTCACTCGGAATTGCCCCGCCGGCGAGAGACGTACCTGCGCCGCGCGGCACGACCTTGACGCCGGTGTCGTGACAGTATTTCAGAACGGCACTCACCTCTTCGGTCGTCTTCGGTAGGACGACGGCGAGCGGCATCTTGCGATAGGCCGTCAACGCATCTGTCTCATAAGCCCGACACTCGTCCGTCGACGTTATTAGCCCAGCGGGGTCAACAAGGCGGGTTAGATCGTTTATGATTGAATCTCGGCGCGCGAGGATTTCTCGATTTGGTTCGGTGAACCTAATTTTGCTCATCGTATCCTCGTCATCGGATAATTTTCCGATGGGTCAGTCGCGGCCTGATGCAATCGACATAAGCCCGACGCATCCACCATCAAGCTTCTATTGCACTAACGCCACGACCCTCTCAGGGTGACCCGACCAGCGCCAACCAAGCGTCGGCCGCGATAGCCCTAGCATCATTCCGCCAAGGGCCGGAGGATGAAGCCAGAGTTGCTCCGGATCTCGACCGCTCCGCTTCTCCTCGCGCGGATCCAGCGTGTGTCCCACGTCGTCCGCCTTCGCCGATCTTTCGATGCGACCGATCTCTCGGCTTTCGGCATACGCCATATAGAAAGACGAGCCTTGGCGGGCGTGATACCTGCCGAGCGTCTTGGTGAAGTCCGTCGGCGTGATGACTTCAAATCGGTCGAGGCGATCAGGCGCGAAGAGAGTGAGGACGCCCGTATAGCCAAAGAGCTCCGAGGTAATCGTCACGAAATTCCGTGTATCAAGACGAAAGACTTCGGCGAAGCGCGTTACCGCGGCTGCCTGGTCGGCCGCGAGCAAAGTCACCTCATAAAGAAAATCAATCCCGCCGGTCGGCTCCACCGTACGCGGGGGAGAGATTACGAAATGGACCGGCTTCCCCTCGATTTCGAACCGGAGAAAATCCTGGCCATTTTCGTGCTGATGCTCAACTCCGACCGACGTGGCATGATGCACCAGTGCACGCGGGTCGAGTGAGGTCGCGCCGGCGCCGAATAGATGAGATCGCCCGCGTCTTGCCAGTTCGTCCGCGACAACGCCGTTGCCTTCCGGCTCCAGCAACTCAATCTCGCCGGTCCCGGCACGCAATGTCACTCGTTTGGCGCCCAATCCCCGGACCCGATCCGCAGAGACTTGTTCCGCCCCCAATCGGCGACGCCACATCTCCGCGGCACTTTTGGCATCCGGCGTCGCGATCTGAACGCGGTCGATGGTCAACAACATTTCGCTAACTCGCTTTAGGCGTTGGATCTTTGGGCCCTAGAGTCTGGCGCGGCGAAGGACCGTCGCGAGGTTTGACCTGCGCGACGCATGCTCCGCGACGGCGTATCAGCATTGCCGATAACGCATGCTAACCGTGCATCTGGGTCAGGAACTTAGTGTTGAGATACGCGTCCATCGCTTCTGTACCACCTTCCGAACCGTATCCGGAGTCCTTGATTCCTCCGAAGGGAGTCTCCGGTAGGGCAAGGCCTTGGTGGTTGATCGACACCATTCCACTCTCCACGATCGAGCCGAGCGCGCCGATCGTCGCCGCTGACTTCGTATACGCATATGCAGCAAGGCCATAAGGGAGCCGATTCGCTTCGACCATGGCATCCTCGAATGTCGAGAACGACGCGATTGGCACAACAGGGCCGAATGGCTCCTCGTTCATAATGCGCGAGTCCAGAGGTACGTCCGTCAGAACCGTCGGTTGAAAGAAGAAGCCATCGTTGCGCAGGCGCCTTCCACCTGTCCGGATGCGCGCGCCGCGCTGAACGGCGTCCGAGACCAGCGCGTCCATCGCCTCGACTCGACGGAGATTAGCTAGTGGTCCCATTTGGGTCGCTTCGTCGAGGCCGTCCCCGACGACGAGAGCTTTGGCAGCAGCGGTGAATTGTTCAACGAAGTCGTCGTAGACCCGTTCATGGACCATGAACCGGGTCGGAGAAACACAAACCTGGCCGGCATTCCTGAACTTTGCCGCGGACAGCAATTTTGCCGCTTGTTTGACATCTGCGTCCTCGAAGACTAGCGCAGGCGCATGTCCACCTAGCTCCATCGTAACGCGCTTCATGTGACTTCCAGCGAGAGCCGCAAGCCGCTTCCCGACTGGCGTCGAACCCGTGAACGAAATCTTGCGAATGACAGGGTGGGCAATCAAGTATTCCGATATGTCGGACGGCACACCGAAAACGAGATTGAGGACACCGGAGGGCAAGCCGGCATCGACATAAGCATTGACCAGAGCTGCACAACTTGCCGGCGTTTCTTCGGGTCCCTTCAGAATCACGGAGCACCCGGCCGCCATTGCAGCTGATATCTTTCTGACGGCTTGGTTGATCGGAAAATTCCACGGCGTGAAGGCGGCGACAGGCCCAACTGGCTCGCGGATCACGACCTGCTGTACGGCGCCGGAACGAGACGGAATGGTCCGACCGTAGGATCGACGCGCCTCCTCCGCGAACCAGTCGATGATGTCTGCGCCGAGCAACACCTCCATCTTCGCCTCGCCCAGCGGCTTGCCTTGCTCGAGCGTCATGATACGCGCGATTGAGGCGGCTCGCTCGCGGAGCTTTTCGGCAGCCCCACGCATCAATTTGTATCGCTCGAAGGAAGACGTCCTCCGCCACAATTCGAACCCGCGCACGGCCGATTCAAGTGCGTCGTCGAGATCGGGGATAGACGCGTGCGCAACCGTTCCGATCAATTTTCCCGTCGCCGGATTCAGGATGGGCTCGACCTTTCCGCTCGTTCCATCGCGCCAGGATCCATCGATGAACAACTTTGTATCGGGGTACATCTGCTCGCGACTTGTCACCATTTCCATCCGTCCGGTCTATAATTCGTTAAACTGAGGTAGCCGCTGACAGCGACTCCTCGGCGCGCTTTTTCAAGTCGTGCTTTCTAATCTTCCCGTTCGGGGCTACTGGAAGTTGCGGCAAGACAATGATCTGCTGCGGCTTCTTGTATGGTGCGAGCTGCCGCTCCACGAGCGCGAGCAGTTCGGCCACTTCGATGGTGCTTCCAGGGGTCGGCTCAACGAAAGCGATGATCTCCTCGTTACCCTCGATTGATCGCCCGACTACAGCGGAATTCAGAACCGCCGGATGAGAATTGAGGACAGCCTCGATTTCGGGCGGATAGACGTTGAAGCCGGACCTGATAATTAGCTCCTTCGACCGCCCTTGGACCACCAGTTCGCCGCCCGGCGACCGGCTGACGATATCTCCGGTTTTCAAATATCCTTCGCGATCGATCGCCTCCGCGCTCTTGTCCGGCTGACCATAGTACCCCAACATCACATTGGGCCCGCGGACGAGCAGTTCGCCCGCTTCGCCATCGGGTACTTCCCGCCCATCAGGTCCGACGATCTTGGTTTCGATTCCCGGGATTGGGGGTCCGATGTTGATTTCGTTGCTTCCCATGGCATACAGCGTCCGACTGATGGTCGGAGACGTCTCGGTCAGCCCGTAACCATTATGAAGCACCACGCCGAACACTCGCTCGACGCTCTGTCGCAGAGACAGATCGAGCGGTGCCGTTCCGGTATAGACATAACGAAGGTTATTGGGCGTGAGCTTGATATTGTTCTGATCGACGTAAGCGATGATCCGCGACAACATCGCAGGAACGGCATTGAAGGCGGTCAACGAACCATCCACGACGGCGTCGATTGCTTGCGTGAGAGAGAACCTCGGCATGATCCGCAGGTGTGCGCCGACAAACAACATACCTTGCAGCAACGTCAACCCGTACGAATGAGAGATCGGCATAACGCAAAGCGTGACGTCCTCGGGAAAGAGCGTGTTGGTTCTTTTGCCCCGGCCCGCCACGTAAGCGAGGTTGCGATGACTGAGCATCACTCCCTTCGGGCGACCGGTAGTCCCCGTCGTGTAGATGAGAACTGCAACCTGACGGGCGGGATCCTCATAGACCTCCTCGGGAACGGCGCTCGCCTCCAACTTACCGACCTTGATCGCTTCAATCCCCGTGAACGCTTCGGCTTCCGCGCCGCGCCGGCACGCCGCAGCATCTGCTTCCGCCGATATTCCATGCGTATAGAATACGCGTCTGGGCTTGCAATCACTCTCAATGGCGTCCAGTTCGTGCGGGCCGAGCCGTGCGCTCGTCATCACTGCCCATGCATCAAGCCGGCTCGCCGCATACATCAGGACGATGGCGCCGATTGAATTCTCGCCCACCACCATGACCCGATCACCGGGACGGATCCCTAGACGCGCCAAGTCACCTGCAACGGCCTCGATCGTATCGATCAGTCTCCGATAGGACCAAACGATGCCCCGCTCGTCAGTAAGAGCCGGCCGGGATGCTCCTGCTTTGGCCCCCTCATCCACAATGAGGTGGATGCGTCGCGGCAGGCTAGTCAAATAATCCACTTCCATGGTGGGCCCAATCTTCTTCGCCAGAACTTCCGCATCCAGCTCCTCGACTACAAGCGGCTGCGGATGGCGAGGTTAGTCTGTTGCTGGATTGTCACCGATATATTGGTAGGACCAGTTTGGTATGATCACAATCGTATTGTCAAGTGCGTTTTGAGCGGCGCCGCATAACGGCGCGCGCCAAAGGCCTGAACTCGCACAATCGATCGAAATTGAGCTTTCTAAGCCGCCGCGTCGCGCACGTAACGTGCAGTGCGGGTACGCATAGTCACCAGTTCCTCGGCGGAGGTCGGGTGCAGCGCCATAGTGGCGTCGAAGTCCGCCTTGGTAGCCTTCATCTTTACGGCAATGGCGATGACCTGAACCAATTCGGCCGCGTCCGATCCAACGATATGGCAACCCACGACGCGGTCGCTCCCCGCGTCAACCACCAGTTTCATCAACACCCGCGACTCGCTGCCGGACAGCGTCGCCTTCAACGGGCGGAACGCGGCCTTGTAGACATCAACGATAGCGAACTGCGCCCGCGCCTGCGCCTCGGTGACGCCCACGGTGCCGACCTGGGGCCGCGTGAACACGGCGGTCGGAATATCGATGTGATCGACCTTGACCGCCCGCTTGCCGAAAATCGTATCGGCGAAGGCGTGGCCCTCACGGATCGCTACCGGCGTCAGATTGAAGCGATGGGTGACGTCGCCGACCGCATAGATATGTGGCACCGAGCTCTGCGAGGCTTCGTTGACGGCGATGCCTCCGTTATCCGGGTTGATGGCGACGCCGGCTTTCTCCAGCCCGAGATTTGCGACGGCGGGGTGACGGCCGATGGCGAACATCACCTTGTCGGACGCGATGCTGGAGCCATTCGACAGGTGCGATGTGTACCGATCGTCGTGCTTCTCAATCCCGTCGACCGTGCAACCGGTCAGGATGGTAATGCCGTTCTTCTCCATCTCATCGCGGACATGGGCGCGGACGTCGTCGTCGAAGCCACGCAGGATGTTGTCGCCGCGATAGACCACAGTCACGAGGGAACCCAGGCCCGAGAAGATGCACGCAAACTCCAGCGCGATATAGCCACCGCCCTGGATCAGGATACGCTTCGGCAATTCGGGTAGATGAAATGCTTCGTTCGATGAGATGACATGCTCGATGCCGGGAATGGCCTTGCCGTGGTTCGGTGCGCCGCCCGTGGCGATCAGGATATACTTCGAGCGCACCTTCCTGCCGCCGTCGAGCACCAGCGTATGCGGGTCCTCGAACACGGCGCGCGACTTGATCACCTGCACGCCAGATTTCTCCACGTTGGTGGTGTAGGCCGCTTCCAGCCGGGCGATCTCCTTGTCTTTGTTGGCGATCAGGGTGGCCCAGTCGAACGTCGCCGGCGGAACGGTCCAGCCCAAGCCCGCGGCATCCGCGATGTCGTGGCTGAAATGCGAGGCGTAGGCGAATAGCTTCTTCGGTACGCACCCGCGAATGACGCAAGTGCCGCCCATCCGATATTCCTCGGCGATCATGACGCGGGCGCCATGGCCAGCGGCGATCCGCGCGGCGCGCACGCCGCCCGAGCCGCCACCTATGACAAACAGATCCGTCTCAAAGCTATCCATGCCGGGAAATCAATTCTTTAGGTGGATTTGGCGGGTTTCAGATGCTTCAATTTCCTCAACCTGATATCTATTGAAGCAGGGCGGATTCGACCGAGATCCTCAAGATTCCTCCAAAGTACTGGTCGACCAATTTGGTCGGCCATGATTAGCTACCAAGGAAATCGAAATCAAGTGTTCGGCAGGACCAGGCAGGAGCTATGGTCGAAAGTTGGTGACGGTGTAGATCAAGAAGGCGGCATATCGTGGGGGTAGTTGAAGCCTCCACTTCTCCATCGAAGGAGTGATATGCCGTGTCGAATTCTAACGTCGTCAAACTGGTTCAGCCAGGCACTTTCAGCGATCAGCTCACCGAAGTCTTGCGCCGTGGCGCGCGTTGCTTGCTTGCTCAGGCGGTCGAGGCGGAGGTCGCGGACTTTCTCGGCGG
>CANIEC010000001.1 GCA_947466085.1 Rhodospirillales bacterium | reverse complement strand
GATGTGGGGCCTGGGCAGCCACTGGCCGGAAGCCAGCGAGGAAGCCCTCGCGCGGAGCGTCGTCGGAGACGGGCGCCGCCGCATGCCGCCTTCCTGGCAGTGCTTCCTCGTGGCGCTGGTCCTTGCCGTCATGGCGCTGTGGCCCTGGTACGTGCTGGGCCGTGTCGCCGAACCGGCCGTGCTGGCCGGCACCTACATGATCGCCGGCGTCTTCGTGGCACGTGGAATCGCGGGCTTCAGCCATCGATGGAAGGCGCATTTCACGGTAGAGCCGTTTGCCACGCGCAACCGGCGGTACTATTCGCCTTACTGCCTGTTGCTCGGCGTGGGATACATTGCCCTGGTGGCTGGAGAAATGGACAAATGAGCCTGCGTGGTCCGCTGAGAGTGGGGGTCGGCGGCCCCGTCGGATCCGGCAAGACGGCGCTCGTGGAGCGCCTGTGCAAGCGTATGCGCGACGTCTACGACATCGCGGTCGTCACCAACGATATCTACACCAAGGAAGACGCTGAGTTCCTCACGCGCGCCGGCGCCCTGGCGCCCGAGCGCATAGTGGGCGTCGAGACCGGTGGCTGCCCGCACACGGCGATCCGCGAGGATGCCTCCATCAATCTGGCGGCCGTGTCCGACATCGTCCGCAAGTGGCCTGACCTGGAGGTCATCTTCGTCGAATCCGGCGGCGACAACCTCGCCGCGACCTTCTCGCCCGAGCTGGCCGATCTCACGATCTACGTGATCGATGTCTCGGCCGGCGAGAAGATCCCGCGCAAGGGCGGGCCCGGCATCACCCGGTCCGACCTGCTGGTGATCAACAAGATCGATCTCGCGCCGCTCGTCGGCGCCAGTCTCGAAGTGATGGACCGCGACGCCCGCCGGATGCGCGGTCAGCGGCCTTTCATTTTCTCCAATCTCAAGGAGAATAAGGGCCTGGAAGACATAGCGGCCTTCATCGTGCGGCAAGGCGGCCTGCCGTCACGGCTGAACTAGATACAGGAGTATTCAATGACGATTCGGACGATCCGCCTGGCGGCTTTCCTCGTTATGCTGGCAAGCCCCGTGCTGGCCCACCCGGGACACGAGACTTCGGGATTCACCCACCCGTTTACCGGGGTCGATCACCTGCTGGCGATGATCGGCGTCGGCGTCTGGGCCTCGCTGCTGGCGGTCAAGCGGCCTGCTGCCGCCTATCTGGTGCCGGCTTCCTTCATCGCAATGATGCTTGTCGGGGCAGCTGCCGGATTTGCGGGCATTAAATTGCCTCTGGCGGAGGCGGTAATCATCGCGTCGGTCCTCGTGCTGGGCGCGCTCATCATGGCTGCGGTGCGGCTTCCGTCTGCGGCGGCCATGGCCGTGGTTGGGCTTTTTGCAGTGTTTCATGGCTACGCTCACGCCATCGAGGCGCCGACGAACGGGACGGGCCTCTACATCCTGGGATTCGTTGCCGCGACCGCCTTGCTCCACGCTGCCGGCCTCGGACTCGGCAGGGTTGCGCGCCGCGCTGTCGGCGACCTGGGATTGCGTGCCCTGGGTGGAGCCGTCATGGCCGGGGGCGCCCTCGTCCTGATCGCCCACTAATCCTTGTCCCAAGGGCGTTGGGCAGGATTGGCACGATATTCGCTTCCCTTGAATTCCGGCGGGGAGAAACCGTCGAAGTTCAAGGAGAGCGGGATGAAATTGGGAACACTTATGCGCACAGGCCTCGTTGCCGCCGGCCTGGTGGCCAGCGCGGCGACCAGCGCGTTTGCGCAGGCGGGGGATACGATCAAGGTCGGCATCCTCCATTCGCTGTCGGGCACGATGGCGATCAGCGAGACGACCCTGAAGGACGTCGTGCTGATGATGGTCGAAGAGCAGAACAAGAAGGGCGGCCTGCTGGGCAAGAAGCTGGAGCCCGTTGTGGTCGATCCGGCGTCGAACTGGCCGCTGTTTGCCGAGAAGGCGCGCGAGCTGCTGCAGAAGGAAAAGGTCGCCGTGGTGTTCGGCTGCTGGACGTCCGTCAGCCGCAAGTCGGTGCTGCCGGTGTTCGAGGAGCTGAACGGCATCCTGTTCTACCCGGTCCAGTACGAGGGCCAGGAGAGCCAGCGTAACGTGTTCTACACCGGCGCCGCCCCGAACCAGCAGGCGATCCCGGCGGTCGACTACCTGATGAGCAAGGACGGCGGCGACGTGAAGCGCTGGGTCCTGGCCGGTACCGACTACGTCTATCCGCGCACGACCAACAAGATCCTCGAAGCGTACCTCCTCCAGAAGGGCGTTCCGAAGGAAGACATCATGATCAACTACACGCCGTTCGGTCATTCCGACTGGCAGTCGATCGTGGCCGACATCAAGAAGTTCGGCTCGGCCGGGAAGAAGACCGCGGTCGTCTCGACGATCAACGGCGACGCCAACGTCCCGTTCTACAAGGAACTCGGCAACCAGGGCATCAAGGCCAAGGACATTCCGGTCGTGGCCTTCTCGGTCGGCGAGGAAGAGCTTGCCGGTATCGACACCAAGCCGCTGGTCGGCCATCTCGCGGCCTGGAACTACTTCCAGTCGGTGAAGGATCCCGCCAACGCGGAGTTCATCAAGACCTGGCAGGCCTTCACCAAGAACCCGAAGCGCGTGACCAACGATCCGATGGAAGCTTCGGTGATCGGCTTCAACATGTGGGTCGAGGCGGTCAAGAAGGCCGGCACGACCGACCCCGACAAGGTGATCGACGCCATCATCGGCATCAAGGTCCCCAACCTGTCGGGCGGGATCTCCGAGATGCTGCCGAACCATCACATCACCAAGCCGGTGCTGATCGGCGAGATCGAGGGCAATGGTCAGTTCGACGTGGTTTGGAAGACCCCCGGCCTGGTCCCGGGCGCCGCGTGGTCGCCGATCCTAGACGACTCCAAGAACCTGAAGGCCGACTGGACGAAGCCCGTGAACTGCGGAAACTTCGACACCGTCGCCAACAAGTGCATCGGCAAGGCAGCGAAGTAGCCGACGCGCAGGACTCATCGGACGGGGCGACTTCCGGGTCGCCCCGTTTCCATCTCCGGGATCAAGTCACAGCACATGTTATTCCTTCGACCGGCTTCGGTCCTGCTCTCGGTACTGGCATCGCTGGCGCTGGCCGGAGCGGCCCTCGCGGCCGACCTCGCCACCCTCGTCGGCAATCTCGCCTCCGGTGGCTTGAGCGAGCGCGAGGCGGCGATCACCGCGCTGGCTGCGTCGGGCGACGAGCGCGCCGCGCCGATCCTCGAAGCCCTGGGGGCCGGGCAGCTCTATACCCGCACGTCCGACAAGCTCGTGGTCATCGGCAAGACCGAGGGCAACAGGCTGGCGCTGACCGAAGCGGTGTCCGGCAAACCGGCCGGCAATGCCGTCGAAGCCGACCTCGAAAGGGTGCGTGTCAACAATCGCCTGCGCGGCACGATCGAGGCTGCGGTCGGCTCGCTCACCTTGATGAGCCCCAATGCCAGGACCCGGCTCAGCGCCGCCGACGCGCTCTTCAAGCGCCGCGATGCGACGGCCCTTGCAGCCCTCGACCAGGCGCTTGCCGTCGAAAAGGACCCGCGCATCAAGCGCGCCATGAGCGAGGCGCGTGCCGCCATCGTCCTCGCGACCTCCGATTCTCCCCCGGCACAGAAGCTCGCCGCGATCGCCCTGGTTCGTGAGCGCGGCGACCGCGATTCGCTTGGCATCCTCAAGACCGTCGCCGCCGCCTCTGATGGCGAGGTCAAGACGGCTGCCACGGCCGGCGCCGAGTCGATCGAGCAGACGCTGGCCGCCTGGCAGATGGCGCAGAACGTCTGGTACGGCATTTCGCTCGGCTCCGTGCTGCTGCTGGCCGCCATCGGGCTCGCCATCACCTTCGGCACCATGGGCGTCATCAACATGGCGCATGGCGAGATGGTCATGCTGGGCGCCTACACGACCTTCGTCGTCCAGGAAGTCATCCGCACGTCGGCGCCGCACCTGTTCGACGTCTCGCTCGTGATCGCCCTGCCGCTCGCCTTCCTCGTCTCGGGCGCGATCGGCATCCTGATCGAGCGCACCATCATCCGCTTTCTCTACGGCCGGCCGCTCGACACGCTCCTCGCGACCTGGGGATTGTCGCTCGTGCTGCAGCAGGCGGTGCGCTCGATCTTCGGCTCGTCCAACCGCGAGGTCGGAGCGCCGTCGTGGATGTCCGGCACCTTCCAGCTCGGCCAGCTCAACATCACCTATGGCCGGCTCTGGATCGTGGTGTTCGCGCTGGTCGTCTTCGTCGCGCTGATCCTGCTCCTGCGCAAGACGCCGCTCGGCCTCTACATGCGCGCCGTCACGCAGAATCGACCGATGGCCTCGGCCGTCGGCATCCGCACCCCGCGCGTCGACGCGTTGACCTTCGGCCTCGGCTCGGGCATCGCCGGGCTGGCCGGCGTGGCGCTCAGCCAGATCGACAATGTCAGCCCCAACCTCGGCCAGGGCTACATCATCGACTCCTTCATGGTCGTGGTGTTCGGCGGCGTCGGAAACCTGTTCGGCACGCTGATCGGTGCGCTCACGCTCGGCGTCGTGAACAAGTTCCTGGAACCCTATGCCGGCGCCGTGTTGGGCAAGATCCTGGTGCTGGTCTTCATCATCATGTTCATCCAGCGACGCCCCCGCGGCCTGTTCGCGCTCAAGGGGCGGTCCGTCGAATGATCACGCGCTTTCTCTGGCAGGGCATGGACCGCAACCTGCGTCTCTGCGTCCTCCTGGTCCTGGCCGTCGGCATCGCCCTGCCGCTGGCCAACCTGATCCTGGCCGCGACGAACCCCGCGCACGTGCCGTCCTGGGTGCTGCAACTCTTCGGCAAGTATCTCTGCTATGCGCTGCTCGCGCTGGCGGTCGATCTGGTCTGGGGCTTTTGCGGCATCCTCTCGCTGGGTCACGGCGCCTTCTTCGCTCTCGGCGGCTACTGCATGGGCATGTATCTCATGCGCCAGATCGGCACCCGCGGCGTCTACGGCAATCCGATCCTGCCCGACTTCATGGTGTTCCTGAACTACAAGGAACTTCCCTGGTTCTGGCACGGCTTCGACCATTTCTGGTTCGCGGCCATCATGGTGGTGCTGGTGCCCAGCGTGCTGGCCTTCGCACTCGGCTGGTTCGCCTTCCGCAGCCGCGTGACCGGCGTCTATCTGTCGATCATCACCCAGGCGATGACCTTCGCCCTGATGCTCGCCTTCTTCCGCAACGACATGGGCCTGGGCGGCAATAACGGCCTGACCGATTTCAAGGACATCCTGGGCTATTCGGTCCAGGCCAGCGAGACCCGCGCTGCGCTGTTCTTCGCCTCAGCCGTCGCGCTCGCCCTCGGCCTCATCATCTCGGCTGCGGTCGTCAGCTCGCGCTTCGGCAAGGCGCTCACGGCGGTGCGTGACGCGGAGAGCCGCATGCGTTTCCTCGGGTACCGGGTCGAAGGCTTCAAGCTCTTCGTCTTCGTCCTGTCGGCCGCGATGGCGGGCGTCGCGGGCGCCCTTTACGTGCCGCAGGTCGGCATCATCAATCCCGGCGAGTTCGCGCCTGGCAATTCCATTGAGGCCGTCCTCTGGGTGGCGGTCGGCGGCCGTGGCACGCTGGTCGGCCCGATCATCGGCGCCGTCCTGGTGAACTTCGGCAAGACCTGGCTGACCGGCGCGCTGCCGGAAGTCTGGCTGTTCGCGTTGGGTGCGCTGTTCATCGTCGTCACACTGCTGCTGCCCAAGGGCATCGTGGGCCTGTGGGGCCAGATGAAGAGCCGGTCGCAGGCCCGCAAGGCGAGGGCGCCGGCATGAACGCCCCGACCATGAGAAGCACTTCCGCGCTGCTCTACCTGAGCGGCGTCACCGTCTCGTTCGACGGCTTCAGGGCCCTGAACAACCTGTCGCTGCTGATCGAGCCCGGCGAGATGCGCGCCATCATCGGCCCCAACGGCGCCGGCAAGACCACCATGATGGACGTCGTCACCGGCAAGACCCGGCCCGACACCGGCGAGGTCGTGTTCGACGGCCTGGCCGATCTCACCAAGCTCGACGAGGCCAGCATCGCCACGCTCGGCATCGGCCGGAAGTTCCAGAAGCCCACCGTGTTCGAGAGCCACACGGTGCGTGACAATCTCCTGCTGGCGCTGGCCGGCCTGCGCAGCTGGTACAAGCTGCTGCTCGCCACGCCGACGCGGGAGGAGAACCAGCGCCTCGACGAGATCCTGTCGATCATCCGCATGGAAGCGCAGCAGCACATGCTGGCGGCTCGTCTCAGCCACGGCCAGAAGCAGTGGCTGGAGATCGGCATGCTGCTGGCCCAGGATCCCAAGCTGCTGCTGGTCGACGAGCCGGTGGCGGGCATGACCGACGTCGAGACCGAGACGACCGCCCAGGTGTTGCGGGAGATCAACAAGACGCACTCGGTCGTGGTGGTCGAGCACGACATGAGCTTCGTACGCGCGCTCGGCGTCAAGGTGACGGTGCTGCACGAGGGCTCGATGCTGGCCGAGGGGACTCTCGACCAGGTGAGCGCCGATCCGCGCGTCGTCGAAGTGTATCTCGGGCGATGACGATGCTTTCAGTCCAGAACGTCAATCTCTACTACGGCGCCGCCCAGGCGCTGCGCAGCGTGTCGCTGTCGGCCACGATCGGCCGCGTGACCTGCCTGCTGGGCCGCAACGGCGTCGGCAAGACCAGCCTGCTGCGCGCCATCTCCGGCATGCAGTCGATCGCCTCGGGGACCATCCAGGTCGATGGCCAGGAAGTCTCGAAGCTGCCGCCCTACGAGCGCGCGCGTCGCGGCGTCGCGCTGGTGCCGCAGGGCCGCGAGATCTTCCCGCTGCTGACGGTGAAGGAAAACCTCGAGACCGGCTTTGCGCCGGTCAGCCGCGAGCACAAGAAGGTGCCGGACGAGGTGTTCGAACTCTTCCCGGTGCTGCAGTCGATGCTGAAGCGCCGCGGCGGCGATCTCTCCGGCGGCCAGCAGCAGCAGCTCGCGATCGGCCGGGCGCTCACCATGAGGCCGAAGCTCCTGCTGCTCGACGAGCCGACCGAAGGCATCCAGCCGTCGGTCATCAAGGACATCGGCCGCGCCATCGTCTACCTGCGCCAGCGCGGCGACATGGCGATCGTGCTGGTCGAACAGTATCTCGACTTCGCCCACGAACTCGCCGACGACTTCGCCGTCATGGACCGCGGCGAGGTCGTGCTCTCGGGTACGCGAGAAACCTTCGACGTCGAGGCCGTGCGCAAGCACATGACGGTGTGAGGAAAACTCCGTCGTCTCGACCGCAGCCCCGAAGGGGCGAAGTGGAGAGACCTTCTCTCCACGATTTGACGACTTTTGGTGGAGAGTAGGTCTCTCCACTCCGCGCTACGCGCTCCGGTCGAGACGACGGGAACTTAACCCGCCGCCTGCGCCCCACGCACCAGCCGGCCCGGGCGTTCGCCGGTCAACTCGTCGTTCTGCAGTGTCTCCACGCCGGCGTTGAATGTGTGCCGATAGCCCGAGGCGCGCTGGATCAGGCGTCGGCCACCGGTCGGCAGGTCGTAGGCCACCTCGGGGCGCTTCAGGGCGAGGGCGTCGAAGTCGATCACGTTGATGTCGGCCTTGTGGCCGGGCGCCAGCAGGCCACGGTCCATCAGCCCGTAGGCCTCGGCCGTGCCGCGCGTCTGCTTGGCGATCAGGAATTCGAGGTCGAGCTTCGGTCCGCGCGTGCGGTCGCGGCCCCACAGGGTCAGCAAGGAGGTCGGCGAGGAGGCGTCGCAGATCACGCCGACATGGGCGCCGCCGTCGGCGATGCCCAGCACCGACGCCGGATCGGTGATCATCTCGTGCACCACGTCGAGGCTGCCATAGGCATAGTTCTCGAACGGAAGCATCAGCAGGCCCTTGCCGCCGCGCGACATCATTTCCTCGAGCGCCACCGCCTGCGGCGTGCGTCCCATGCGTTGCGCGATGGCCGCGATCGAATCCTCGGTCTGGGGCTCGTAGTCAGGCCGCTCGCCGATCGGGAACATCCGGTCAAACGCCTGGGCCATGAAGGCGCGCGGGTTGGGTTCCTGCTGCGTCTCGGTGAGTGTCTTGCGCAGGTTGGCATCGGTCACGAGTCGCTGGTAGCGCTCCTCGGGAGACAGCTTGCGCATGTCAAGCCAGGCGCGATGGCCGGCGAAAGGATGCGCCGTCGTCTCGAGGCCCATGATGACGCCGATCGGCCGGGAGCCGACCTGCGCGTTGGCCACGCGGCCGGTCCGTCGCACGGCGTTGATCTGGTCGAGCGTCTCGCGCCACAGCTTCGGCTGCGCATCGACCTGGACCAGCAGGCAGGAGAGCGGCCGGCCTGCCAGCTTCGCGGCCGCGTCGAGCGCCTCGAATTCACCGGGGCCAAAGTCCGAATTGACCTGCAGAACACCGCGACCGGCGCGCTTCATGCCCTGGGCAATGCCCAGCAGCTCGGCCTCGCGGGCGCTGAGCGAGGGCGTGAACCGGCCGTCTCGCGCCTTGTGCTTGGTGGTGCGCGAAGTGGTGAAGCCCATGGCACCGGCATGCAGCGCCTCCTCGGTGAGGCGGGCCATCTCCTCGATCTCGCGTTCGGTCGGCACCTCGGCGTGTTCGGCGCCGCGATCGCCCATCACGTAGAAGCGCAGCGCGCCGTGCGGGAGCTGGGCGGCCACGTCGACCGCGCGGTCCATCGAGGCCAGCGCGTCGAGATAGTCGGGGAAGGACTCCCAGTTGAACTTCACGCCTTCGCTGAGGACGGTACCGGGAATGTCCTCGACGCCTTCCATCAGGTTGATGAGATAGCCCGACGCGCCCGGCCGCACCGGCGCGAAGCCGACGCCGCAATTGCCGAACACCGTCGTCGTGACGCCATGCCAGGAGGACGGTGTGACGAACGGGTCCCAGGTTGCCTGGCCGTCATAGTGGGTGTGGATGTCGACGAAGCCCGGGGCGACGATCAGCCCCTCGGCGTCGATCTCGCGCCTGGCCTGTCCCAGCTTGGGACCAACGGCGGCGATTCTGCCGTCCTGCACTGCAACATCGGCGACGCGGCGCGGGGCGCCGGAGCCATCGATCACGGTTCCGTTTCGGATGACGAGGTCAAACATGGCGGGAGGATAGGCCCTGAGGGCCGCCCCGGTCTATGTTCGGCTTCTCGACAGCCACCTCGTCCGGGGGACCGACCTTTGCAGAAACCGCTTCTCTTCTCGCCGCTCAAGATGCGCGGCGTCACCGCGCCCAATCGCTGTGTCGTCTCGCCCATGGTCCAGTTCCGCGCGACGGACGGGCTGGTGAACGACTTCCACCTCGTCCATCTCGGCAAGTTCGCGCTGGGCAGGTTCGGCACCGTGTTCACCGAGAACTGCGCCGTGGAACCGCGCGGCAGGGTCACCCAGGGCGATCTCGGCCTGTGGGACGACGGCCAGATCGCGAGCCACAAGCGGCTGACCGACTTCATCCGCGGCGAGGGCGTGCTGTCTGCGACGCAGATCACCCACTCGGGTCGCAAGGGCTCGACGCCGCGCACCTTCGACAAGCGCGGCCAGCTCGGACCGGAAGGTGCCGGCTGGAAGAAATGGGAAGTCGTGGGTCCGACCGACCTCGCGGCGGCCGAAGGCTGGCTCAAGCCGCGCGCTCTCTCGGTCGCCGAGATCGAGGAGCTGGTGCAGAAGTTCGCGGCCGCCGCGAAGCGTGCCGATGCGGCGGGCTACGACGTGCTCGAGGTGCATGGGGCGCACGGCTACCTGCTGGCGCAGTTCCTCTCGCCGATCAGCAACACGCGCAACGATCAGTATGGCGGCGACCGTGCCGGCCGCATGCGCTTCCCGCTCGACGTGGCGCGCGCCGTGCGACAGGCATGGCCGGAGAACAAGCCGCTGTTCGTGCGCGTCTCCGCCGTCGATGGCGGTGGTGGCTGGGACGTCGACGACACGGTGGCCTTCGCGCAGGAGCTGAAGGCGATCGGGGTCGACGTGATCGACTGCTCCTCCGGTGGCATCGCGGGCGCAGCCACGGCCGCCGGTGTGAAGCGCGGGCTCGGCTTCCAGGTGCCGTTCGCGTCGGCGGTGAAGAAGCAGGCGGGCATCGCGACGATGGCCGTCGGACTGATCCTCGACGGGCCGCAAGCCGAGGCGATCCTGCAGTCGGGCGACGCCGACCTGATCGCGATCGGCCGCCAGGCGCTCTACGAGCCGTTCTGGGCGTTGCACGCCGCGCAGGCGCTGGGCTGCGATCCCGACTTCGACCTGTGGACGCCGGAATACGGCTGGTGGCTGGAGAAGCGCGAGTACACGCTCGGCCGGAAGTAACAAGATAAGCAATAACTACGGGAAACGTTCATGACAGGCATTCTCGCGGGCCTTCGCATCGTCGAAGGCTCGGCATTCATCGCTGCGCCGCTGGGAGGCATGACGCTCGCCCAGATGGGCGCCGACGTGATCCGCTTCGACGACATCAAGGGCGGCCTCGACAATGAACGCTGGCCGGTGACCGAGGATGGCCGGTCGATCTACTGGGCCGGCCTCAACAAGGGCAAACGCTCGATCGCCGTCGACCTGCGCAATCCCCGGGGCCGCGAGCTGCTCACGGCGCTGATCACCGCGCCGGGCGAGGGCGCGGGCATCTTCACCACCAACATGCCGGCGCGCGGCTGGCTCGCCTACGAGGAGCTGGCGAAGAAGCGTGCCGACCTGATCGCGCTCAACATCATTGGCGCGCGCGACGGCTCGGCGCATGTCGACTACACGGTGAACGCCATTACCGGCTTCCCCATGGTCACCGGCCCGGTCGATCATGAGGGACCGGTGAACGCCGTCTGCCCGCCCTGGGATCTCGCCGCCGCCTATGCTGGCGCCCTGTCGCTGCTGGCGGCCGAGCGTCACCGGCGCATGACGGGGCAGGGTCAGAAGATCGTGCTGCCGCTGCAGGACATGGCGCTCGCGACCACCTCGGCGCTGGGCTACATCGGCGAAGCGGTGGTGAACGATGTCGACCGCCCGCGTTTCGGCAACGAGATCTTCGGTACCTTCGGTCGCGACTTCCGCACGAAGGATGGCCGCTTCGTGATGATCTGCATCTTCTCGGATCGCCATGTCGATGCGCTGGCCGCCGCGGGCGGGTTCGCCGACGCCTTCAGGAAGATCGAGGTCGAGACGGGTGTCGATCTCAAGAGCGATGCCGGCCGCTGGAACGCCCGCCAGCAGCTCATCGCCGTCATCGAGCCGTGGGTCGCCGCCCACGCCGCAGCGGAAGTCTCGGCCGCCCTGAAGAAGGCCGGTGCGCTCTGGGCGCCTTACCAGACGTTCCGGGAGCTGGCCGCCGACAGGGCGAACGTGCTCGACAACCCGATGTTCACCATCCTCGACCAGCCAGGCATTGGCCGCTATCCGGTCGCCGCCTCGCCGATGCAGTTCGGCGCGGTGCCGCGCCAGCCGCCGCAGCCGGCGCCCGTCCTCGGCCAGCATACGGACGAGATCCTGTCCGGTATCCTGGGCCTGCCCGGGCATGAGATCACCCGGTTGCACGACGACAAGGTCATCGGTGGCCCCAGATAGGATCCTCATCGCCGGCGGCGGCATCGGCGGACTGGCGACGGCGCTGGCCCTCGCCCAGAAGGGCATCGCCTCGCAGGTGCTGGAGAAAGCGAGCCGACTGGGCGAGATCGGCGCCGGCATCCAGCTCGGGCCAAACGCCTTCCATTGCTTCGACCGGCTCGGTGTCGGCGAGGCGGCGCGCGGCATGGCGGTCTACATCGACCAGCTGCGGCTGATGGATGCGCTGGCCGACGGCGAGATCTGCCACATCGACCTCGGCGAAAGATTTCGTGCCCGCTTCGGCAATCCCTACGCCGTCGTGCATCGCGGCGATCTTCACGGCGTACTGCTGAAGGGGTGCGAGGTTCATCCCCTGATCGAACTGCGCACCAGTGTCGAAGTCACCGGCTACGACCAGGATGGCACATCGGTGGTCGCCCGGCTGCGCAACGGCGAGACGGTCAGGGGCCGTGCCCTGATCGGCGCCGACGGGCTGTGGTCGAACGTGCGCGCACAGGTGACCAATGACGGGCCGCCGCGCGTGTCGGGACATACGACCTACCGCTCGGTGATTCCGACCGACCAGATGCCGGAGGATCTGCGCTGGAACGCCGCGACGCTGTGGGCCGGGCCGAAGTGCCACATCGTCCACTATCCGCTATCGGGGTGGAAGCTCTTCAACCTCGTCGTGACCTATCACAACCACGCGCCCGAGCCCGTCGCCGGCAGGCCGGTCGATACGGAAGAGGTCCGCAAGGGCTTCACGCATGTCTGCGAACGGGCACAGAACATCATTGGCCATGGCCGGAACTGGCACATGTGGGTTCTCTGTGATCGTGATCCGGTCGACCGCTGGGTCGATGGGCGGGTGGCACTGCTGGGAGACGCTGCACACCCTATGCTGCAGTACATGTCACAGGGAGGCTGCATGGCGATGGAGGATGCCGTGTGCCTCGCCGATTCGCTGTCCCGCAGCGATTCCATCGAGGCCGGTCTCGTCACCTATCGCGATCGCCGCGTCCTGCGCACGGCAAGAACACAGCTGATGTCCCGCGCCATGGGCGACCACGTCTATCATCCGGCCGGCCCGCACGCGGCATTGCGCAACGCCATGATGGGCGCCCGGACGCAGGATCAGTGGCTCGACTCTCTGGAGTGGCTTTACGGCGGCAACGGCCTCAGCTAGGGCTGCAGCTTCGTAGGGTGGGTCAGCGGAGTTTCAGGGATGCGCCACGTCTTCTTCGTCCTCGCCTTGCTGTGCACCGCACTGAGCGCGGGCATCTTCTATTCCTTCTCGACCATCGTCATGCCGGGCCTCGATCTCGGCGGTGCCATGTCGGCCGTGAATTCGATGCATGGCATCAACATCGTCGTGCGCAGCCCGATCTTCGCCGTCGTCTTCTTCGGCGCCCTGATCCTGCCGCTCCTGGCGGCGCTGGGCGCCCGGTCGGCCGGCCATCGAGGGGCGGCGCGCCTCGCCGGCCTCGCCGCGCTGATCCATGCCGCCGCGGTGATCGGCGTCACCCTGCAGGTCAACGTGCCGCTGAACGAGACGCTGGCCACCGTGGCGGGTGCCGACGCCAATGCGGCGAGCTACTGGAAGGACTTCTCGGTTCCGTGGGCGCTGTGGAACCACGTCCGTACGCTCGGCGCGATCCTGGCCTTCCTCTGCCTGCTCGGCGCCTGGGCGGTCGACCTGACGTCGGCCGGCCGTCGGTCCTACGGTCTGCGCTGATCGCGGACCGTCACCCGGAGGGACGTCAGATGATGACGTCCTCGTGCATCGCGGCCATCAGGCCTGGATTGTCGCGATAGTCGACGTGCACGCCGACCAGGACCGGGCCTTCCATCGCCATTGCCTTGCGCAGCACCGGGTCGATCTCGTCGGCAGTCCGGATCATCAGACCCTGCGCGCCCATCGACTCGGCGAACTTCACCAGGTCCACGGGGCCGAAATGGACGCCTGAATCGCGGCCGTAGGCGGCGACCTGCTGGATGCCCACCATGTTGTAGCTGCCGTCGATCCAGACGAGATGTACGAGGTTGCACTTGAGGCGTACGGCCGTCTCGAGTTCGACGGCGGAGAACAGGAAGCCGCCGTCGCCTGACACCGACAGGACCTTGCGGCCGGGCTCTGCGAGGCAGGCTGCGATGCCCCAGGGCAGGGCGACGCCCAAGGTCTGCTGCCCGTTGCTGATCAGGATCTGTCGCGGCCGGTGGCTGATGAGATGCCGCGCCATCCAGATGTGGAACGAGCCCATGTCGGAGCAGAGGGTCACATCCTCGTCGATCAGCTTCTGCAGCTCGTGCACCAGCCGCAGCGGATGGACCGGGGCGCCGGTGCGTTTGGCTGCCTCTGCGGCCACCGTCGCGCGCTCGCGCTGAATCTCGGCCAGCAGCGCCGATTGAGTCGGGCGATCCTTGGGTTGCAACAGCGCCGACAGGGCGCGCAGGGTTGCGGCGCTGTCGCCCATCAGCTCGATGTCCGGACGGTAACACTGGTCATAGTCGGCCGGGATGCAATCGATGTGGATCAGCTTGCGCGTGCGTCCGGCATTCCAGAGCGCGGGGTCGTATTCCACGGGATCGAACCCCACGGTGATCACGACGTCGGCCTCGTCGAGCAGACGGTCGGCCGGCTGGTTGTGGAACAGGCCGACCCGTCCGCCGAAACAGTCGAGCCGGTCGCGCGGTACCACGCCCGCGGCCTGGTAGGTGCCGGCGACGGCGAGTCGCGTGCGGGCGAGCAGCGCGCGAACCGCCTGGGCGACGGGACCCTGGCTCGCCAGCATGCCGAGCAGCATCACCGGCCGTTGCGCTGCCTCGATCATGGCGGCGGCGGCGGCGATCGCTTCCGTGTTTGCAGCGCCGAGCGCCGGGATGGTTGCGGGGGTGAGTACCGGGCCGGGAGCCGGGGCCTTCATGACGTCCTTGGGCAGTCCGAGGAAGGCGGTGCCCGGTCGGCCGGATTCGGCGGCGCGGAAGGCGGCGGCGGTCGCTTCGGAAATCGCCGAAGGCGAATCGATCTCGGCCGCGTACTTGGTGATGGGCCGCAGGAGCGCCACCGTATCCATGCTCTGGTGCGCCTGCTTCAGCCGGTCGGCGACCGGTACGGCGCCGCCCAGCGCCACCACGGGATCGCCTTCGGTGTTGGCGGTGGCGAGACCGGTGGCGAGGTTGGAGACGCCGGGGCCGGAGGTCACGAGCACGACGCCGGCCTTGCCGGTCAGCCGGCCCAGCCCGCCCGCGATGAAGGTCGCGTTCTGCTCGTGGCGGCAGACGACCAGCTTGATCTTCGAGTCGACCAGCGCGTCGAAGACGGGATCGATCTTGGCGCCGGGAATGCCAAATATGTATTCGACGCCCTGCGCCTCAAGGTTGCGCACCAGCAGGTGCGCGCCGTTCTTCGGGTCGCTCATCGTGTTGCTCCGCTCTCGATTCCAGGCCGCGTCTGGGCGATTATGCCCGGACGGGCCGCCCTTGTCGCCCGCGATGGAAGGATGGCGCAATGCCGAGGCTGACGACCGAAGTCTATCAATCGCTCATGGACGCGCTTCTGGCGCACTGCGAGAAGACCGGCGAACCCCTGCGCCATTTCGTGTCCAGGGCGCTATCCGAAGCGCTGGGCCTCGACCATTCGACGCTCTTCCAGGTCTCGACCACGGGCGCTTTGGTGCAGGGGGTCTACAACGAAGCGGTCACGGTGGGAGGCCTCAGGACGCATGGCGATTTCGGGCTCGGCACGTTCGAGGGGCTCGATGGCGAGATGGTCGTCCTCGACGGAAAATTCTATCAGGCCCATGCCGATGGCCGCATCACTGCGCCCGTCGACGCGGCGCCCGTGCCCTTCGCGACCCTGACCAACTTCCAGCCGCAGCATCGCGGCAAGATCGAGAACGTCACGTCCATGTCGTCGCTCACCGGTGAACTCGACAAGTTGCGCCGGTCGGACAATCTGTTCTTCGCGGTGCGTGTCGACGGCCTGTTCGACGAGGTCTACTGGCGGGTCGCCTGCAAGGTCGAGGCGGGCGTTCATCTCGACAAGGCGACCGATGCCCAGGCCGAATTCCGGCAGAGCAATATCAAGGGAACGATGGTCGGCTTCTGGTCGCCGGCCTATTCGCGCACCATTGCCGTGGCGGGCTGGCATCTGCACTTCCTGACCGAGGATCGCAAGGCGGGCGGCCATGTGCTGGGCTGCAAGGCGGCCTCGCTCGACGTGCAGGTGCAGGACCTCGACGATCTCCATCTGGCGATCCCCGAGACGCGCGAATTCCTGCATGCCGACCTGACCCAGGACCCGGCCGCCGCGCTCGAGAAGGCCGAGATGGCCAAGGATCGATAGGCGGTCACACAGGACGGATGATCTCCGTCCCGTGTTCCGCCCCGCCGGTCCCGGGGCCGTGGTCAAGTCCGCCGGCCCGGAACTGCCGTTCAGGTCTTGGGCGTGGGCGGGTTCGCCAGGATTTCGGCGCAGGCGCGCGCTACATCGGAGTCGGCGTCCTTGGCGCCCGGCATCGTGGCGAAGCCGCTCTTGGCGATCACGTTGCCACGGTCCCAGGTGCTGGCCTTGCCGAGCTCGGCGATCTTCACGGCAGCGTCGTTCTGGCGGCTGAAGCGGTCGACGCAGATCGGTGCCAGCGCGACGACGACGGCGTCACGGACCGCGGAGGCGGAGTCCTTGCGCGCGGTTCCGCCTGTGACCCAGCCACCCCAGGTGAAGCCGACGCCCATGGTGAGGACGGCGCCGCCGACGGCGCTCCAGATCAGGGTGGAGATGTTCTTTGGCATTTCCATGGGAAGTCCTTCCGGGGCCGTGCGGCCCCTGTCAGCTCGGCGCGCGCAGGATTGCACAGCCGGCGTTCGACAGAACGAGGAAGCTCGAGAACGAGACCGGCAACTTGGGCCGGTCCAGATGCGGTCGCCTCGGTACGCGGGCGGGAGCACACGCATCTCTCAGCCATCGCAGGCCAACCATTTGGTGGGCGATGGTATAGACTTCGTACAGGTTGCGCGCGGGAGAGTCCAACCGGCTGCAATAGTGATCGGACGGAAACGATGAGACAGACACTCTTCCTGGCGACGCTCGCCGCGACGCTGCTCTTCGAAGTCGGAGCTCCGCAGGCGCAGTCCCAGGAGGCGGCGCAGTTCATCGCGCAATGGCAAAGAAGCAATGGCGCCTGCCGCGCGCCGGCCACGCCCGCGCTCGAAGCGATCGCCGCCTGCGAACAGCGCGACACCTATTCGAAGCTGCTGTCGGCCTCGAACTACTGTTATGGCCCGGGCGAAGGCACGCCAGCCGGCTGGACGCCCTGCGGCGGCGATCCCGCGTCGGGCAAGCCCAGCGCCAAGGCGCTTAAGGACGCAGCACTTGCGCGGGCGACCGCGCAGTTCCAGAGAATGGGCGGCGTGTTCGTCCTGCCGGCCACCGTGAACGGGACCTCGACGGCGTACTTCATCGTCGATTCCGGCGCATCCAACGTTCAGATCCCGGAGGAGCTGGCTGAGGAAATGAAGCGCAACGGCACGCTCACCGAAGCCGATTCGCTCGGTCAGCGGCGCTTCACCCTGGCCGATGGCAGCGGCCTTCAGCAGCGCATCGTGCGCCTGCGGTCGATCACGATCGGCGAGCGCACGATGGAGAATGTAATGGCTTCGGTCAGCCCAGCACGGAGCCGGGCTCTGCTGGGGCAGAGCTTCCTGCGCCGCCTCAGTTCCTGGAAGATCGACAATGTGAGGAACTCGATCGAGTTCGAGTTCACCGGCTCGTTCTAGGCTGGCCGCTCCGGGCTCTCGCTCAGGTCGGCGCCGGGATTTTCGCGTCCTTGATCACCTTGCGCCAGCGCACGGTCTCGTCGGCGAGGCGCTTGGCGTAGGCTTCGGGCGTGCCGCCGGTCGGGATGAAGCCGAGCGACATCAGCCGCTCGCGCACCGCCTCGGCCTTCAGCGCGGCGTTCACCGCGGCGTTGAGCTGCTGAATCGTCTCAGGCGGCGTGCCGGCCGTCGTCGCCACGCCGAAATAGACCGCGGCCTCGAGCTCCGGCATGCCGAGTTCGCTCGCCACCGGTACGGTCGGGATGTTGGCGACGCGGCTCTTGGCGCCGCACAGCAGGCCGCGCATCGTGCCGGCACGGATCTGCGCATCGACGGGCGTCGTCACGTCGACGAAGGCCGGCACGTGGCCCGCGACCGCGTCGCGCAGCGCCTCGGCGGCAGCCTTGTAGGGAATGTGCTGGAGCTTGCCGTTGGTGCGCGTGGCGATCACCTCGCCCCACAGATGCGGCAGGCCGCCGGAGCTCGAGGTCGAGTAGTGCACGGGACCGGGCTGCGCCTTCACCCATTCGATGAACTCGGCGAAGGTCTTGGCCGGGTTGTTGGCATTGACCGCGAGCACGCAAGGAATGTCGGCGAGCTGCGCCACCATCGCGAGGTCCTTCTGCGGGTCGATCGGCATGGGGATGTCGAACGCCGGCTGCAGCGCCGCCGTGGTGGTCAGGACCATCAAGCTGGTGCCGTCGGGCTTGCTCTTGGCGACGTTCACCATGCCGACCATGGTGCCGCCGCCCGGACGGTTCTCGACCACAATGTTCTTGCCGGTGTCGGCGGACATGCGCTCGGCCAGGACACGGCCGGCCGTGTCGGTCGAGCCACCGGGACCGTAGGGCACGACGAGGCGAATCTGTCCGCTCTGGCCGAAGGCGAGCGTGGGCAGCGTGAGCGCGGCTACGGAGCCGACGACGAAGGAGCGACGGTTGACCATGGTGTTTCTTCCCTGAGTTGATTGGTTCTTTTCTTGTTGATGCTCTTACCATCGGCTGCGATCGCCACCGCATAGTTCTTTTCGGCGCATTCCGCGCTCACGATGCCGTCGCGGACGTCGCGCAGCACACGCTCCGGGTCGCGAGTCTTCGGATCGCCGTAGCCGCCGCCGCCCGGCGACAGCGCGCGATAGGTTCCCGGGCCATGGCGTTCCACGCCGTATTTCGGTGCCTGGATGCGCGTGCCGTCGCTCAGGGTGAGCACCACCTCGCCCCCGGCGCCGGCCCTGCCGCCCGCCACGCCGAAGCTCGACGGCGCACCGGCGCCCTCGCCGCGAAAGGCGTAGTCGGCCGGGGTGAAGATCTCGACTTCATAGTCGCAGCCGGCGCCGCCGCGGAAGCGGCCGGCACCCGCGGTGTCGCAGCGCAGCTCCTGGCGGTGGAAGCGCGCCGGGTAGAGCTGCTCGTAGGTCTCGAGATTGGGCAGGGTGAGACCGCCCAGGGTGATGAGATGACCGATCAGGTGGAAGCCGTCGCGGCCCTCGACACCGCCGCCAGCCGGCGCACCGGCCCACTGGTACATCACGTAGCGTCCGCCATCGTCGCGCAGGCCGGCCGTGACGGCATGAACGGCCTTGGACCAGCCGGCCGAGGCGCGTTCGGGCAGGGCCTGGGCCAGCGCCTTCCACATCGCGTGGATGATCTCGTGCGCCACGAACACCGTGTTCATGGTCATCGGCGCCGGCATGCGCGCATTCACCAGCGTGCCTTCGGGCAGCCGGATCTCGACGCTGCGGAAGGCGCCTTCGTTCTTCGGCAGGTCGGGCTCGAAGAACGAGGCCAGCGACATGAATACCGCAGAGGTCGAGTTGGCGATCGAGCTGTTCTTGAAGCCGCGCACCTGAGGCGAGGTGCCGGTGAAATCCACGACCAGCCTGCGGTCCTTCACCGTGATCGTGACGGCGATCTTCGCATCGATCGGCTCGAAGCAGTCGTTGTCGACCGGCTCCTCGCCTTTCCAGACACCTTGTTCGAGGCGATCGATACAGGTCTGGAAACGCCGGTCGGCATGGTCGAGCACGCCTTCGAAGAATTCGTCGGCGCGATCGACGCCCAGCTCCTCGACCAGCAAGGCAAGCCGCTCCGCCCCGATGCGCGTCGAGCCGATCATGGCGCGCAGGTCGCCGTCGAGTGCCTCGGGCAGGCGCGTGTTCAGCATCAGCAGGCGCCACAGATCGTCGCGGACCTTGCCGGCCTCGATCAGCTTCAGCACCGGCAGCCGGATGCCTTCGTGGAAGATCTCGGTCGCGGCGGAATTGTAGGTGCCGGCCGCGCCGCCGCCGATATCGGCCTGGTGCGCGCGGTTGCAGGCGAAGGCCACCAGCTTGGCCCCGACGAACACCGGCCGCGTGATCACCCAGTCGGGCAGGTGGTTGCCGCCCGCGGTATAGGGATCATTCAGCAGGAACACGTCCTCGGGCGCGATCGCATCCTTGAAGTCGCGCAGGATGGCGCGCACCGCGAAGCCGCCGCCGCCGGTATGGATCGGGATGCCGTCGGCCTGGCTGATCAGCGTGCCGCGCGCGTCGGCGATGAAGCAGGAGAAATCGTGACTCTGGCTGAAGATCGGCGAGCGCGCGGTGCGCGTCATCACCCAGCCCATCTGATGCGAGATATGGTCGAGCCGGTTCTGCACCAGCGCCAGGGTGACGGGATCGAGGTTCACGATGGAGACTCCATCAGTTTCCTCCCCATTCAAATGGGGAGGTGGCGCGGTCATCCGCGACGGAGGGGTCAAAAATCTCGGGCCGGTTCATGACCCCTCCGCCCGCGAAGACGCGGGCACCTCCCCATTTGAATGGGGAGGAGGGGCTGAGCCAACATGCACGAGGAAGTCGTCGCGCTCGTCGACTTCGAGCACGTCGCGGGGGCCGACGAACGCCGTCGTGGTGCGCTCTTCTACGAGCAACGGTCCGTCAAGGCGACAGCCCGGCCGCAGATCGGTACCGTCGTAGATCGGCACGTCGAGCCAGCCGGTTGCCGGATCGATCCAGACCTTGCGGGTCTCGCGCGGCTGGGGCGTGTCGGTCTGGGGCGAACGCGCGGCGGGCGGCGTCCAGTCGAGACGGCCGCGTCCCACGACGCGCAGCGCGGTGATGTCGATGCGTCCGCCGGGCTGGATGTGGCCGAAGAGGCGCTGGTGCTCGGTCTCGAAGGCTTGGCGTGCCCCGGCGGCATCGAAGCCCGAGGCGGAAAGCGGCGCGCGCACCGGCCATTGCTGGCCGTCGTAGCGCAGGTCGAGCTGTCGCTCGATCATGATCTCAGCCTCGCCGAAACCATCACGCGCCAGCGCCTCGCGGGCGCGCGCCTCGAGCTGGGCAAAGCCTGCCTCGAGCGCGGCGGTCTCGACCTTGTCGAGATCGGCCAGGAAGACCTGCAGATAGTCCTGCCGCACATCGGACTGCAGCATGCCCATCGCGCAGAAAGCCCCGGCGGCGCGTGGCAGCAGGGCGCGGCGGCATCCCAACGCGCGGGCGACCGCGGTGCCATGCATCGGGCCGGCGCCGCCCGCGGCGACGAGGGTGAAGGTCGCGGGATTGTGGCCGCGCTCGATGCTCAGCCGCTCGACGGCATGCAGAAGGTTCTGCTCCAGCAGGCGGATGACGCCGGCCGCCGCCTCCTCGACCGAGAGGCCGAGTGGCTTGGCGAGTTTGGTCTCGATGGCCTTGCGGGCGAGCTCTGCGTCGAGCGTCACGGCGCCGCCAGCCAGCGGGCCGGGGCGCAAGCGACCCAGCACGAGTTGCGCATCGGTGACGGTCGGGTTCTCGCCGCCCAGGCCATAGGCTGCGGGGCCGGGCCGGGCGCCGGCGCCCTGTGGGCCGGCGTGGAGAAGGCCCGCGTCGTCGACCCAGGCGATCGTGCCGCCGCCGGCGCCGACCGTGTGGATTTCCACCGAGGGGGTCGTGAGATGATAGCCGTCGATTGTGAGCTCGTCAGTGACGGGCACGTCGCCGCGCGCCATCACCATCACGTCGCAGCTCGTGCCGCCGATCTCCATCGAAATCAGGTTGGCTTTCTCACCCGGCGCCGCGCAGCCCTTGAGCGCGCCGACACCGGCCGCCGGGCCGGACAGGACCAGCATCACCGGCCGCGCCGCCACCTGGTCGACGGAGACGGCGCCGCCATTGCTCTGCAGCAGCAGCAGCGACCGCGGCAGGCCGAACTGGCGCAGCTGCTCGTCGAGAGCGCGCAGGTAACTCGTCACCTTGGGCGCCACATAAGCGTTCACGACGGCGGTCGAGCCGCGTTCGTATTCGCCCATGGTCGGCATGACCTCGCTCGACAGCGAGACCCACTTGCCGTTCCACGCCTTGGCGAGCTGGCCGCCCACGGCGCGTTCGTGCGCACCATCGAGGAACGCGTTGAACAGGCAGACCGCGACCGACTCCACGCCCTCCTCGGCGAAGACCCTGGCGGCGGCATCCACATCCTCGGGGCTCAGCGGCGTCAATTCCGTGCCGTCGGCGCCGATGCGGCCCCGTACTGGAAGGCGCAGGTAGCGTGGCACCAGCACCTGCGGGAAGGGGGCGCGATGGTCCCACTGGTTTTCACGGATGCCGCGACGGATCTCCAGCGAATCGCGGAAGCCCTCGGTCGTGAGCATCCCGACCCTGGCGCCCTTCTTCTCCAGGATCGTGTTGGTCGCCACGGTCGAGCCGTGCACGAACAACGCGCAGTCGCGCAGCAGCGCCGTCAGCGTGATGTCGAGTTGCTTCGCCGCCAGCCGCAGCACGCCCAGCACGCCTTCGCTGGGATCGGCCGGCACCGAGGGCGACTTGAAAATGCGCACGGCGCCGGCCGCGTCGCGCAGCACCATGTCGGTGAAGGTGCCGCCGACGTCGACGCCGATGCGCCACGGAGCGACGAGGGCGGGGGAGGCCGTCACTTCGACAGGCTTCCGAGCACTTCGTCGGTGTGCTCACCGAGCGTCGGCGCCGAGCGCGCCGAATGAGGCCGCACATGGTCGAACGCGATCGGCAGGCCGACCACCTTCGGTCCGCCGGGCAGTTGCTGGATGAGCTTCGACGCCTCCATCTGCTCGGTGCGCGCCAGCTCGCCGATATCGTTCACGGCGGCGCAGGGCACGCCGGCTTTCTCCATCGCTTCCAGCCATTCGGCGCGCGGCTTCGCCTTGAGTGCCTCGGCGATCATCGGCAACAGCTCCGTCTTGTGGGCGACCCGCTGTGCGCTCCTGGCGAACTTCGGGTCGGTGGCCCATTCGTCACGGCCCAGCACCTTGGCGCAGCGCGCCCACAGCCGGTCGTTGCCGGGGGCGAGGCAGATCGGATGGTCGGCCGTATCGAAGGTCTGGTAGGGCACGATCACCGGGCTGCCGGTGCCGTGCCGCTGGGAAACGGTGCCGTTGGCGATGTAGCCGTTCACCTGGCCCTCGACCCAGTGCACCGCCGAGTCGAACAGGGAGGTGTCGACCAGGCAGCCCTTGCCGGTCTTGTCGCGCAGCCGCAGCGCCGCCAGTGCGCCGATGGTGCAGAACATGCCGGTCGCCTTGTCGTTGATCGAGGCGCCGCAGAAGGTCGGTGGATCCTCCGGCCGGCCGGTCACGCTCATCATGCCGCCATAGGCCTGCAGCAGCGGATCGAAGGCCGGCTTCATGCGCAGCGGCCCCTGGTAGCCGAACGCCCAGATCGAGCAGTAGATCAGGCGCGGATGGCGCGCGAGCATCGTCTCGGGACCGATGCCAACCTCGTCGACCACGCCGGGGCGCAGGTTCTGGATCAGGATGTCGGCCGTCTCGCAGAGCTTGTGGAGCTTGTCGACGTCTTCGGCGAGCTTGAGGTCGAGCACGACCGAGCGCTTGTTGCGGTTCTGCGAGTAGAAGTAGAGCGAGGTTTTGCCGTCGGGCCCGAAGGGAGGGCCCCAGATGCGGGCGTCGTCGCCGCCATCCGGTTTCTCGATCTTGATCACGTCGGCGCCCATGTCGGCCAGGATCACCCCGGCCAGCGGACCGGCCAGCGCCTGGCCTACCTCAATGACGCGAACTCCCTCGAGCGGTAGTGTCACTTTCAATCCTCTTCCCGAGCCTGACGGCATGCGTTTGTCCCAAGCATCCTAGCCGCCGGCGGCCGTCACACGCTACTTGAAGAGGCTCGCGAAGCGGAACCGTCTATTTGGCGAAGATTCCCGGCAATAGGCACATCTATTGCTTCGTACTGCGAGATGGTCACCGCTAGGCCCCTGTCTGACGCCGAGGAAGCGAGCGCGACCGGCACGGCCGATCCGGCGCCTTCCGCGATGGATATCGGCATGCAGCTCCGCCGCATTCTCGGGACCCCCTGCTTCGCCACCTCGACGCGCAGCGGGCGCTTCCTCGCCTACATCGTCGAGCGTACTCTGGCGGGCGAGGCGCGCCTGTTGAAACAGTACAGCATCGCCACGGAGGCGCTCGGCCGCGGTCCGGAGTTCGATCCGGATTACGACCCGCTGGTGCGATTGGAAGCGGGCAAACTGCGCCGTAACCTCGACAGCTACTATGCCAACCAGGGTGCCGGCGACCCGGTTCGCATTTTTGTGCCGCGCGGGAGTTACGTGCCGACCTTCGAACGGGTGTCGCCAATGCGCCCGGACGCGGGCGTCGCGATGCTGGGCACGCTCGCACCGACGCGGCTGCTGGTTGTGCAGACCAGCGGACTCGGCCCGGAGGCTGCGTCCTTTTCCCAGGGATTGACCGAACAGCTCACGGTCGAGCTGGCGCGCTATCCGGACCTCTCGGTGGCGCCCGCGATCCCGATCCTTCCCGAAGGTGCATCGCCTGCGTCTCTGGCCCTGTCGACGAGGGCGCGCTTCATCGTGACCAGCAGCGCGCGCCAGAGTGGGAGGCGACTGCGCGCCGTCCTGAAGCTGCACGATCTGCAGGCCAACGCGATCATCTGGACCGATTCGTTCGACGGCCCGCCCGACGCCACTGCCACCATCGAGGTGCAGGACGCGATCGCACGCCGTGTGTCGGCCGAGATCGCCGACTTCCACGGCGTGATCTGCCGGCTGCTCGCCTTCGAGTCGGTCAGTAGCGAGGCGGGAGGCAGCGATGCCGATCACGTGTGGACCCCGCATGTCGCCATCCAGCGCCATCGCTACCTTACGCGCATCACCAACGAGCAGGTCTACCGCCTGGCCCGGACCGACCTGGAGATCGGCGTCAGGCGCACACCCTATTCGGCGATGATGTGGGCTGCGTTGGCACACACCGCCTTCACTGGCAATTGCCTAGGCTTCGATGATGACGTCGATTTCTTGCAGACCGCCGATCGCTATACCCAGCGCGCCATGGAGCTCGACCAGGGCTGCGCCTATGCACACGTGGCAGCTGCGACCATTGCGATGTACCGTCGTGATCTCGCTGGTGCGTTGGAAGTCTGCGAGCGCCTGGCGGCTGGCAATGCTCATGCGCCGAGTACCAACCTCAGCGCCGGCTTTTTCCGCTCTCTGGCGGGAGATTGGGAGACTGGCGCGCAGCTCATGGCACAAGCGCTGGCAGCGATCCGCCATCCGCCGGGCTGGGCATTTCGGGCCACCTTCCTCAATGCCTATCGCCAGCGGGACTATCTGGGCGCGCTGAACGAATTGAAGGCCTACCCAGCCGGTGAGCAGTTCACGCCCTCGTTGCTACGCGCCGCCGCTTTCGGCCAGCTGGGCCGGTCCGAGGAGGCAGCCCTCGCCATAGCCGAGGTGCGTCGCAAATGGGCTCACTTTCCACGGTTCGCCGACCGGTATTTCCGCTATCTCTCGGGAGTTGATGCGTTGTCAGAGCACCTGCACCAGGGCTTGCGCAAGGCAGGCCTCGACGCCTAGCCGAAGCGGCCGGGTAGCATACCCCCCAATAACGGTAGCTACCCTGCACCGGGTGGCGGGCGCTCCGTAGAGTGATCGAAATCCCGATTCTTCTGGAGGCCGACATGGCTCTAACCCGGCGATCATTCAGCATCCTCTCGTCCCTTTTGTCCGTGGCAGGCCTCACCACGACGCGTGCGACGGCCCAGGATTTCAAAGGCGAGGGCGGCAAGGTGCGGGTCGCCTCTTTCCCCGGAGGCAACGACTATCCGTTCTGGGCGATCGCCAAGCTCGGGTTCGATCGAAAGTACGGGTTCGAGCTGGAGAACGTGTCGGTACAGCCCGGCGGTGCAGCGCTGACCGCGTTCCGCTCGGGGGCGGTCGAGGGCGGCCTGATGAATTGGCTGGAGCTGGCGCGGGTGCGCACTGCGGGCGAGGAGATCGCCGCGATCGTGCCCTTCCTCGAGATGCCCAACGTCTGGGTCGTTCCGAAGAACTCGCCGGCCAAGACTGTGGCCGACCTCAAGGGCAGGAAGGTCGGCACCTACAATCGCTTCAGCCCGGAATGGGTCCTCTATCTCGCGACAGCCAAGTCGAAGTTCGGCTACGACCCGCGGACCGAGAGCACGATTCAAGACGCCGGACCCGGCCTGCTGCGCGGCCTGATGGACCAGAAGCAGATCGACGCCACGTTCATCTTCTACAATCTCGCCATGCCGATGGTCGCCTCAGGCGAGTACCGGATCCTGTTCAACAGCAAGGACCTGCTCAAGCTCGCGGGCATGCCCACCAGCACGATGCTCACGTCGGTCGCGTTCCGTGAAGCCTATTGCCGCTCGAACCCGAAGAACGTCCGCGCCTTCGCCATGGCTTATCGCGACGCCGTCGAATACCTGCGCGCCAACGACCCGATCTGGGTCGAGTGCCTGGCGCGGCAGAACATCACCGACGCGGCTGTCGTGCCGCTGATGCGCGACTATAGCCGCGACGTGACCATGGCGCGCTTCTCCGCCGACCCGATGGCCGAGACCAAGCAGCTCTTCGACGTGCTCTATGCGACGGGCGGCAAGGAAGCCATGGGTGTCGACGCCCTGCCGACGGGCATTTTCAACACCAGCTTCTCGAGCTGACAGACCGTGAAGTCGCGTCTGTTCGCCGGCGCGGTGCCCCGGCTGGCGTCGGTCGCGATGCTGCTGGGAATCTGGTACGCGGCAGCCTGGATGCCGGCCAAGCCATTGCTGCCGCCGCCACACCAGGTGCTGATCTACCTGGTCCAGGACGTCCAGAAGCCGGAGATCTGGAAGCATCTGGGCGTGACGCTGATGCGTATCTTTCTTGGATTTGGCCTGTCGATGGCGATCGCCATACCTTTCGGGATCGCACTGGGCTTCTCGGCATTCGCCCGCCAGCTGTTCGGTTCCTGGGTGGTCATCGGGCTGATGATCCCGAGCCTCGTCTTCATCATTCTCGCCTACACCTCGATCGGCCTCAACGAGTTCGCGGCCGTCGTGGCGGCGGCGCTGGCGGTGGTCTGGGTGCTGACCATCAACATCTGGGAAAGCGCCAAGGCCGTCGATGTGAAACTGATCCAGATGGCGCGGGCATTTGGCCTGTCGCCGATCCGCATCGTTACGTCCGTCGTCCTGCCGCAGCTTGCCGCATCGCTCATGGCGTCGGCACGGTTCGGTCTCGGGCTTGTGTGGAAGATGGTGCTGTTCGTCGAGCTGCTCGGCCGCAGCAACGGCATCGGCTACCAAATCGAATACTATCACCAGCTGTTCGATCTCGGTCGCGTGCTCGAGTACACGGTTTTCTTCGTCGCTATCATGCTGCTGATTGAGGTCGTGGTGCTGGGCGGTATCGAGCGCCGCCTGTTCCGCTGGCGGCCCGCGGCGCGGCTGGCCTGACGCGATGTCGGTATCCATCGCCATCCGGGACTTTGCAAAGGAGTTCCAGACCGCTGACGGCTCCCGCCTTCGTGTGCTGGAGAACGTCGACCTACAGGTGACGCCCGGCGAGTTCGTGACGATCCTTGGACCGTCGGGCTGCGGGAAATCCACACTGCTCAATGCACTCAGCGGCCTCGACACGAGTTTCGAGGGAAAGGTCGAGATCGGTCGCAGCGCAGTGGGCGCCGCCAAGCCCCGCATCGCCTATCTGTTCCAGGAGCCGCGCCTGCTGCCGTGGCGCACGGTGCGCGGCAACATCGAGTTCGCGCTCGATGCGGCGCGAGTCCCCAAGTTGGAATGGGCGGCGCGCTGCGAACGCTGGCTGCAGGCCGTCGGCCTCGCATCGTTCGCCGACTATTTTCCGCTACAGCTGTCGGGTGGCATGCAGCAGCGCGTCTCCATCGCGCGAGCCTTCTCGATCGAGCCGGAATTGCTGCTGATGGACGAGCCGTTCAGCGCTCTCGACGAGATCACGGCACTTCGCATGCGCCAGCTGTTGCTGTCGCTGTGGGAGGCCGACCGTCGCACCGTGCTGTTTGTGACGCACAATTCACTGGAGTCTGTCTATCTCTCGGACCGGATCGTGGTGATGAAGAGCGGCCCGAACAGCCGCATCTGCGACGAGATCGGACTCGGCCATCTGCGCCGGCCGCGCACGTACGACGACCCGGCGCAATACGAGACGCAGCGCGCTGTGCTCGCCACCCTGATGCGGTACGTCTGATGAAGGGCAATGCGATCGTTGCAGGCGCGGGAATCGGCGGTCTGGCCGCTGGCCTGGCGTTGCTGCGCAAGGGCTGGCGGGTCCGTATCTACGAACAGAGCGACGATATTCGGATCCTGGGGGCGGCGATCTACATCTGGGAGAACGGTCTTCGCGTGCTCGAGACGCTGGGCGTCTACGAGCAGGTAACTGCAGGCGTGCAGCAGGTGCAGGTACGTGAGCGGCGCGGCGCGGAGGGCGAGCTGCTCGGCGTCGAAAACACGGCGGCGAGCGGCCGCCTCTTCCTGCCGATGCGCCGCGCGCTGCTGACCTCGCTCAAGGATGCGGTGCTGGCGGCGGGCGGCGAGATTCACTTCGGCAAGTCGGTACAGGGGGCTGATCCGGGGGGCGGCCTGCGCTTCCGCGACGGTACGGTGGAGCACGGCGATCTCGTGGTCGGCGCCGACGGCGTCAACAGTCGGGTGCGCGACAGTCTCGGACTGCTGCGCTCGCGCAAGCCGGTGGGCCAGTACGGCTACCGCATCATGATCCATCGCGAGGTCGGGGATGTCGCGCACGAATCGCGCAGCCGCATCAGCGAGCACTGGAACGGCAGTCGGCGACTGCTCTATGCCCCAAGCAGCCCCGAGCAGGTCTACGTTCAGCTGACCTCGGTGCGTGGCGATCCGGCGGCCGGCGCGCCGTTCGACCGGGCCTCGTGGCTCGAGACCTTTCCGCATCTCGACTGGGTGATCGAGCGTATCCCCGAGGACGGCAAGGGCGACTGGTTTGAGGTCGTGCGCGTGCATTCCTGGGCACGCGGCCGCGTTGCTCTGATCGGCGACGCCGTCAGCGCCCAGCCGCCATTTCTCGGGCAGGGCGGCGGTGTCGCCATGACCTCGGGCCTGTCGCTGGCCGACGCGCTCGCGAAGCACGACGATGTGGAGACGGCGCTGGCGACCTGGCAGGCCAACGAGCGACGCTTCGTCGAATGGGTGCAGACGGTCTCACGCCTCTATGGCGAACTTGCGCTGATGCCCCAAGCCCTGCGCAAGCTGACGCTGAAGCTGCTCACGGGCAACGCGTGGCTGCGCGAGCACACGATACGCTGTGCGGCGCTGCGACCGCCGACCGGTGCGCTGTGAAGCCGCGGCCGTTCGCCTATCGGCGCGCAACCTCGGTCGAGGAGGCGTGCAGCCTGCTGGCCGGGCCGGTCGACGCGCGGGTGATAGCAGGTGGCCAAAGTCTCGTGCCGATGATGAATCTTCGTCTCGTCTCGCCCGCGCTGCTGGTCGATATCGGCGGCCTTGCCGAGTTGCAGAGGGTGACGCTGGCCGGCGACGCGCTGCATGTCGGTGCGCTGGTCCGCCACCGCCAACTCGAGACCGATCTGCTGGTGGCGCGTCACGTGCCCCTGCTGGCGAGCGCGGTGCGGCATGTAGCGCACCAGGCGGTGCGCAACCGCGGTACGCTGGGCGGCAGCCTCTGCCATGCCGATCCGGCGGCGGAGTTTCCCGCCTGCATACTGGTGCTCGAGGCGACCCTGCACATTGCCTCGTCCGGGTCCGAGCGCACCGTCGCGGCCGGAGACTTCTTCCGCGGCATGTTCGCGACGGCCCTCGAGCCGGGCGAGATGCTGACCGGCGTGTCGATTCCGCTGACCGCCGCGCGCGATCCGGCCGCCCTCCACGAGATGTCGCGTCGCCACGGCGATCTCGCGTTGGCGGGTATCGTCGGCCGGCGCGGGCAGGGGCTGCAGCGCTGGGCGGCGTTCGGTATCGAGGACCGCGCCGTTCGGCTTGCCCATCTCGAAACGATGTTTGCGGACAAGCCGCAGGCGGGCGAGGCTGAGATGCTGGCCGCGCTCGCGCTCGACCTGCCATCGACGGCGGGCGCAGGCACCGCTGGACGGGCCAAGCTCGTGATCGCCGCCGAGCTTGCGCGGCGCTGCCGCGACGACATCGATCGCGCGGGGGTGGCGGCATGAGCGGCATTCACACGATCAAGTTCCGGCTGAACGGCCGCGCCGTGGCCAAGCATGTCGAGCCGCGCACCAGCGCGGCCGATATGATCCGGCATGAGTCCGGTCTCACCGGCACCCATGTCGGCTGCGAGCACGGCGTTTGCGGCGCCTGTTCCATCGTCCTCGACGGGGCGGTCGTGCGCGGCTGCCTGGTCTTTGCGGTGCAGCTTGACGGCGCTGAGGTCGAGACGATCGAGGGGGCGAGCGACAGCGGGCGAATCGCGGCATTGCAGGCGGCGTTCGTCGACCGCAACGCGCTTCAATGCGGCTTCTGCACGCCTGGCATGCTCCTGACCGCGGCCGAGTTGCTGTCGCGCGAGCCCAACCCCTCGCGCGAGAAAATCCGAGAGGCGCTGTCCGGCAACATCTGCCGTTGCACCGGTTACGAGGCGATCGTCGATGCCGTCGCGGCTGCAGCGAAGGTGAAGCGATGACCAGCGCAACGACCAAGGCGATCGGCTCGTCGCATCGGCGCGGCGATGCCAAGCTGTTCGTCGGTGGCCGCGGCACCTATATCGACGATGTCGCGATGCCGGGCGTGCTGCATGTGGCCTTTCTGCGCTCTCCGCACGCGCATGCAAGCATTGTGGCCATCCGCACCGCCGACGCCGACGCGCTGCCCGGCGTGGTGCGCGTCGTCACCGCCGCCGACCTGGCGCCGCTCTGCAAGGGGTGGCAGACCTCGCAGACCTATCCAGGCTACGTGCTGCGCACCCAGTATCCGCTGGCGACGGACCGCGTCGTGTTCGTGGGCCAGGCCGTCGTTGCGGTGGTGGCTGAGAGCCGCGCGCTCGCCGAGGATGCGGTCGAGTTGGTCGAAATCGATTGGGAGCTGTTGCCGCCGGCCTGCGACCTGGAAGGCGCGATGGCGCCGGACGCGGCGCGCGCCCATCCCGATCTTGCGGGCAACCTTGCCTATCAGGCCGAAGTCGGCGATCCGGAGAACCGCGCGCTGTTCGACGAGGCAGCCTGCGTCGTTGAGGCCGCCTTCCGGTTCAACCGGCAGACCGTAATGCCGATGGAGACGCGCGGCGTCGTGGCGAGCTACCTGCCGGGCGACGGCAGTCTAAGCGTGTATCAGAGCCACACCGCGCCGCATCAGCTGCGCTCGCTCTATGCCACCCATCTCGGCCTCGACGAGGGACGCATTCGCGTGATCTGCCCGCATGTCGGCGGCTCGTTCGGCGCCAAGATCCACCTATACTCCGATGAGGTGGCGACCGTGGCCATCTCGCGCCTGATCGGCCGGCCGGTAAAGTACATCGCCGACCGCATGGAAGCGCTGCTGGCCGACATCCATGCCCGCGAGCAGATCGTGACGGCGAAGCTGGCGCTCGACGAGGAGGGCAGGTTCGTGGCTTGGCGGGCTGAGACTCGTCTCGCCATGGGCGCCTTTTCGACCCATCCGGGCTCCAGCGTGCAGGAGGCTGACGAGGCGGTACGGCTGGCCATGGCGCCCTATCGTGTGCGGCATGTCGGCGGCCGGCTCGAGGTCGTGTTCCAGAACAAGAACATCGTCGGCCAGTATCGCGGCGTCGGTCATCCAATCGCCGCGGCCATCGGCGAACATCTGATCGAGAAGGCGGCGGCCGCCATGGGGTTTGATCCTGTGGCACTGCGGCTCGCCAACTACGTAGCCGACGACGCCTATCCGGTGAAGACGCGTACTGGCATCGATCTCGACGCGCTGTCGCATCAGGCCTGCCTGCGCCGGCTCGGGGAGATCATCGACATCCCGGCCCTCCGCGCCGAGAATGAACGGCTGCGTGGCGAAGGCATCCATAGAGGCTTCGGCATCGCCTGCTTCATCGAGCGCACCGCGACCAATGCACCCTCCAACGCCCATATCCGCAAGGCCACGGCGCAGGACGGCATAACTCTGTCGGTTGACCCCTCGGGCGCGGTGCGCTGTGCCATCAGCGTTACCGACCAGGGGCAGGGCACGCACACGGTGGTGGCGCAGGTGATCGCCGACGAGCTCGGCGTCCCCTTCGATCGCGTTCGCATCGTTTCCGGCGACAGCCAGGCCACACCCTATGGCTCGGGCGTGCGTGCGTCGCGCGGTACTGCGGTCGGCGGCGAGCTGGCTCTCCATGCTTCACGCGAGTTGCGCGCGGTCATCCTCGAGGCGGCGGCGCAGCTGCTGCAGACCGTCGCCGAGCGGCTGTCGATGACCGACGGAATGATCGCCCCTGCCGACAGTGAGCAGGGCAACGGCATCAGCCTGGCCGACCTGGCCGAGATCGTGCATTTCAAACCCCAGCTCCTGCCCAGGGGGGCGCAGGTGAGCCTCTCGTTATCGCGTCACCTCGGCCACGACTGGCCCGCGCTGGTGCCGACCAATGGCGTGCAAGCCTCATTGGTCGAGGTCGATGTGCGAACGGGCGCGGTGCGGCTGTTGCGCCATTGGGCGGTCGACGATTTCGGCACCATCGTCAACCCGCTGCTGGTGGCCGAGCAGGTGCGCGGCGGCATCGCCCAGGGGATCGGCCAGGCACTGTTCGAGGAGCTGGTATACGACGCCGGGGGCCAAGTGCAGAACGCCTCGCTCGCCGATTATCTTGTGCCGCTGGCCTCCGACCTGCCCGACATGGTGATCGATCATGTCGAGACTCCGTGGCCGCATTCCGTTTTGGGTGCCAAGGGCGCGGGCGAGGCCGGCACCACCGGCGCGGTCGGAGCCGTTCTCAACGCCGTCAACGACGCGATCCGGCCGCTCGGTGCGTCGATCACCGAGCTGCCGATGACACCCGAGCGCATGCTCGCCGCGCTCAACCGCCTGTGAAGGTGCAGACATGATTCCATCCTGGCCGCGGGACGACCGCATTCACCTCGCCAATGTCCGCATCCCGTCGCAGGTGCTGGCGGAGGGTGCCCCCGGTCTTGCCGACGAGGACGGGCTTGTGACGCTCGACCTGGTGATCGAGCGTGGCCACGTCGGCGCGCTGTTGCCTGCCGGGTCGCTCGTGGACGGTGCTGGCTGCGATGCCGATGGCGGCATGCTGCTGCCGCCCTTCGCCGACCTTCACGCGCATCTCGACAAGGGCCACATCTTCCCGCGGGCGCGCAATCCCGAGGGCACGCTGGCCGGTGCCCGCGCCGCGACACGTGCCGATACCGAGCGACATTGGCGCGAGGAGGATGTGGAGGCGCGTTTCGAGTTCGCGCTGGAATGCGCCTATGCCCATGGTACCGGCGCGGTCCGCACGCACATCGACTGTTTCGTGCCGGGCCAGGCCGAAGTGAGCTTCGCGGTGTTCCGCCGGCTGCGCGAGCGGTGGGCCGGGCGCATGGTCGTCGAGGCGGCGGCGCTGGTCAGCACCGATCTCTACGACACGCCGGAGAACGGCGCGCTGGTCGATCTCATCGCGGAGTCGGGTGCGCGGCTGGGCGGCATCACCTACCGGCTGGAGCCTGGCGAAGACCCGGTCCTCCTCGACCGGCGGCTCGACCGGCTGCTGGCGCTGGCAAAATCGCGCCGGCTCGATGTCGATCTGCATGTCGACGAGAACGGCGCGCCGTCCTCGACGACGCTCGCCCAGGTCGCCGAGGCGGTGATGCGAAATGCCTATGAGGGCCATGTCGTGTGCGGTCACTGCTGCAGCATGTCGATGCAGGACGAGCCGACCTACAGGCGCACCATCGGACTCGCGCGCGATGCGGGTCTCACCATCGTCAGCCTGCCGATGGTCAATCAGTTCCTGCAGGGCCGAATCGATGGCGGCGGTACGCCGCGCTGGCGGGGCATCCCGCTGTTGCGCGAACTGAAGGCGGCCGGTGTGAACGTGGCGCTGGCCAGCGACAATTGTCGCGACCCGTATCATGCGTTCGGAGACCACGACATGATCGAGGTGTTCGGCGCGGGTGTGCGCATCGGGCATCTCGAGGCCGAGCTCGATCGCTGGCCCTCCTCGGTGACGACGGTGCCGGCCGCGGTGCTGGGTGTGCCCGAGGGCGGGCGCATCCGGCCCGGCGGCCCGGCCGACTTCCAGCTGTTCGGTGCACGCGACTACAGCGAGCTTCTGGCGCGGCGCCAGCCCGACCGGCTGGTAATCCGCGGCGGAAAGCGCGTCGATGCTGTGCTGCCCGACTACCGCAAGCTCGACCGTGTCGTCGCGCGCAGCAAGGTCATCGCCATTCAGTGAGGAGAAGCGACATGTTCACCAACGGCCAGCATGCCGCGTGGCACCATGTATTGGGCCTCTGCAAGCTGCAAGAAGGTGAGACGGCCATCGTGCTGGGCGCCCAGGGCGTCGACACGCGCTACCGCGCCATCGCCCTGCAGGTAGCGCGCGAGCGCGGTGCAGCCGCGGCCTATCTCGAGGTCGAGAACGCCAACCGCCTGCCGTCGACCGCGCTCGCGGCGCTTCGCGACGCCGACTTCGTGGTCGACCTCTCGCACAGCCACGATCCGGAGATCCGGCGTCTCGCACCGTACGGTACACGCACGCTGGTCGTGCTCGAGCCGCCGGAGATTCTGGAGCGCATGCTGCCCTGCGAAGCCGACAAGGGCCGCGTCGAGCATGCCCAGGCCTGTATCAGGGCCTCGAAGAGCATGCGTGTGTCCACTGCAGCGGGCACGGACTTCGAGGTGCGGCTCGGCGAACTGTCGGGCAACTGCCAGTACGGGTTCTCGGACGAACCCGGCCATTGGGACCAGTGGCCAGGTGCCTTCGTGACGACTTACGGTAACGAGGGCTCGGCCAACGGCACCGTCGTGATCGCCGAGGGCGATATGATCTTCCCTCAGAAGGAATATGTCCGCACTTCCATCACGCTCCGGATCGAAGGCGGGTATATCCGTGCGATCGAGGGCGGTGTCGACGCCATGCTGCTCAAAGCGACGCTCGATTCCTACGCCAACCCCGAGGTGTTCGCTGTCTCACACCTTGGCTGGGGTCTCAGCCGCAACTCGCGATGGGATGCACTGGGCTTCTATGACAAGAAAGATATCGAGGGGCAGGACGGCCGCGGACACTACGGCAACTTCCTTTTCTCGACCGGACCCAACCTCTCGGGAGGCGGCACGCGCCGCGCACCGCTGCATCTCGATATCCCGCTGCGCGACGCCACGGTCTGGCTCGACGACCGCCAGGTCGTGAAGGCAGGCGAGGTGCTGGCGCCAGAGCAAAGAGCCTAGCAAGAGGTTCCCAATCGGGGGGGCGTTTACTCGACGAAGGCCTTTTCGACGACGAACTCGCCCGGGGTGGTGGTGCTGCCCTCCCTGAGGCCCATGCCCTCGAGCAGGGCGCGGATGTCGGCCAGCATCTGGACGCTGCCGCACAGCATGAACCTGTCGTTCTCGCGCGACATCGGCGGCAGGCCCACGTCCTTCGCCAGGGTGCCGTTCTCGATCAGGTGGGAGATGCGGCCGCGATACTTGAAGGGCTCGCGGGTCACGGTCGGATAGTAGACGAGCTTGTCGCGCACCATGTCGCCCAGGATCTCGTCGGCCGGCAGTTCGTCAGCCAGCGCCGAGCGGTAGGCGAGGTCGCGGACGTGGCGGCAGCCATGGACCAAGATGACCTTCTCGTAATGCTCGTAGACTTCCGGATCGCGCACGATCGACAGGAAGGGGGCGAGGCCGGTGCCGGTGCCCAGCAGGTAGAGATTGCGGCCGGGGGTCAAGCTGTCGAGCAGCAGCGTGCCGACGGCCTTGGCGCCGACCAGCACGGGATCGCCCGGCACCAGGTTCTTGAGGTGCGAGGTGAGCTTGCCGTCGGGCACCTTGATCGAGAAGAACTCCAGCTCGTCCACGTAATGGGGGCTGGCGATCGAGTAGGCCCGGAGCACTGGCTTTCCCTCGACCTTGAGGCCGATCATCGTGAACTGACCGCTGGCGAAGCGGAACCCCTTGTCGCGGGTGGTCCGGAAGCTGAACAACTCGTCGGTCCAGTGATGCACCGACAAAACGGTCTCGTTTCTCAACGCACTCACGCAAACGCTCCTACGCAACGAGCCGGCCTATTGCCGGCAGCGACTGGATATAGTGCAGTGCAGCAAAATATCCAGATGCGCGAGTAATTCGCAATAGTAATTGTGTCGCGTGTAGGTCACGTGGGCGGGCAGGATTTTCTGCGCAACTGCTGTCATCGCGGAGCTTTTGCCGACGGCCCGCCCGCGCGCTCACGATTGAGGGCATCTATACTCGGTCGAACCGTCGAGAGAGGTCGCGTGCAATGAAGATGCTTGTCGCGCTGTTGGGGCTGGCCTTGGCGTTCGTCTCCCCGGCGGCGCGGGCAGCGGAGCCTGTCGACATGCTGCTGGTGCTGGCCGCCGACGTCTCGCGCAGCGTCACCGATCCCAAGTTCAGGCTTCAGCGCGAAGGCGCGGCCGCCGCCATCACCCACCCCGATGTGGTACGGGCCATCACGTCGGGCCCCCATCGACGTATCGCCGTGTGCTTCGTCGAATGGGCGTCGGCCAACATGCAGAAGATCGTCATCGACTGGATGGTGATCGGCGATGGCGACTCGGCGCGCCGCTTCGGCGACCGGCTGATCGAGACGCCCCGCTCTTTTGCCGGCAGCACCTCGATCAGCGCCGCGATCGACTTCGCCGTGGGACAGTTCGACCGCGCGCCGTTCGTCTCGGACCGGCGGGTCATCGACGTGTCGGGTGACGGCAACAACATCGGCGGCCGCCCGATCACCGACGCGCGCGACGATGCCGTGGCCAAGAACATCACGATCAACGCACTGGTGATCCTGACGCCGATCGAGGAAGCGTTCCGTCCCGAGCACACGAATCCACCGGGCGGACTGGAAAAGTACTTCCAGGAAAACGTTATCGGCGGCCCGGGCGCCTTCACGATCGTCGCCGAGAATCACCAAGCGTTCGGCCGCTCGATGACGAAGAAGCTGATCCAGGAAATCGCGGGCTTCCCGCGCAACGAGTTGGCGGCGGGGGACTGACTACTCCGCCGTCGCGCCCGACGCCTTGATGATGGGCAGCCATAGCGCCTGGTCGTCCTGAATCAGTTTGCGGGCGGCGGCCGGCGTATCGGGCGGCAGCACCTCGAAGCCCTGGACCAGGAGCTTCTCCTTTACCTCCGGCATCTGGGCGATGCGGCCGATCTCGGCGTTGAGGCGGGCCACGATCGGCGCGGGTGTGCCGGTCGGCACGGCAAAGCCCAGCCAGGTCGCGACGACGTAGTCCGGGATGCCCGCCTCCATCATGGTCGGCACGTCGGGCAGGATGACAGAGCGATCTTTTGTGGTAACGGCCAGCGCCTTCAGCTTGCCGGCCTTGATCTGGCTCACCACCGTGGGCGCATTGAAGAAGCCCGTGGCAACTTCGCCATTGATGACGGCGAGGACCGCGGCCGGAGCGCCGCGATAGGGCACGTGCTGCAGCTTGACGCCGGTGCGCTGCTCCAGGATCACGCCCGACATATGGAGGCTGCTGCCGACGCCGCTCGACCCGTAGGTGAGTTCGCCCGGTTTGGCGCGCGCCTGGGCGACCACGTCGGCGACCGTCTTGGCCGGGTTGGCGGTCGAGACGACCATGACGTTCGTGAGGATGCCGGTCGTCGACACCGGAATGAGATCCTTCAGCGGATCGTAGCCTGGCGACTTGTAGAGACCCATGTTGAAGACCGTCGCGCCCTGCGAGGTGAGCAGCAGCGTGTAGCCGTCGGCCGGCGCCCGCGCGCCCTCCGCGGTGCCCAGCAGGCCGCCGGCGCCGCCCTTGTTGTCGATGACGACCGGCTGGCCCAGCGCCTTCGTGAGCTGCTCGCCGAAAGTGCGGCCGACCGTGTCGGCGCCGGCACCCGCGGCGAACGGGATGATCATGCGGATCGGGCGCTCCGGCCAGTCGGCCGCCCGCGCCGTACCCGGTGCGAGCAGTGGCGACGCGAGAAGCAGCGCTCCCGTCAGGGCATGCCGACGTGTCAGAAGCTGTCGTGATGAATTCATGTCGGCTCCTCCCGAAAGAGTCGTCTGGGGCTGGCGTTGTTCGCGGCCTCCGTTGGCTTCGACACTACTCTCAGGGCCGCGCCGATGTCAGTTCCCATCGCACGAAAGCCGCGCAACGGGGCGCGGCTTCCGGCAGTCCAGAGGCATTCGCTGCGTCGGCTACTTGTCCAGCCAGACGTCCTCGAAGCGCGAGCCGTTGTAGAGGCTGTTCACCATCGGGCGGAAACCCTTCACGTAGGGATGCCAGCAGCTTCCCGCGGCATTCCACATGATGATCGGCCGGAAGCCTTCTTCGAGGATCTGCTTGTCGATCTCCCAGACGAGCTTCCTGCGCTTCTCGATGTCGCGCTCGGCCGACTGGATCGGGAAGAGCTTCTCGATCTCGGGATTGCAGTAGCCGACATAGTTGCGTTCCGACTTGCAAGCGTAGTGCTCGAAGTAGGTCTGATCGGGATCGTCGACGCCGTTGCCGGTCGTGTTGAGGCCGACCGAGTAATCCTTGCGCGCGACCTTGTTGAACCACAGGGCGGTGTCGACCAGGTCGAGCTCGCCGTCGATGTAGATCTCCTTGAGCTGGTCGATCAGGATCACTGCCGGGTCGCGATAGAGCAGATGGTTGCGGGTCGCGACCTTGAGCTTCAGCCTGTTGTCGGGCCCGTAGCCCGCCTTCTTCATGAGGGCCTGCGCTTCGGCGCGGTTCTTGGCGACGTCGGGCCCGTAACCCTGGACCTTGTCGAACATCTCCTTGGGCATGCCCCAGACGCCGCCGGGCGCCGGCTCCATGACGCCGCCGGCTTCGCCGGCACCCTGGGCGAGGATGTCGATGAACGACTTGCGGTCGATGGTGAGCAACATCGCGCGGCGGATGTCGGCATTGTCGAACGGCGGCGCTGTGCTGTTCACGATCAGGTTGGTGCTGTTGTTCATCGGTGCGACCTCGCAGATTGCGCTGGCGGCCTGCGCCTTGATGTCCTTGAGCAACGGGATGGTGACGGCGTAGGGCGGTGCCATGTCGTAGCGGCCCGACACGAAGCCCAGCAAGGCCGTTCCACGCGCCGGCACGATCGGCATCTCGATGGCGTCGAGGTACGGTTTGCCCTTCTTGAAGTAGTCGGGGTTACGGACGAGCTTGATGATCTCCTTCGGCTTGAATTCGCCGAGCTTGAAGGGGCCGGTGCCGATCGGTTTGGTCCGCATCTGCGCTGTCGGGACATGGCAGGAATAGACCGGGCTGTAGCCCGAGGCGAGCAGCACCAGGAACGAGGGCTGCGGCTGTCCGAGATGGAAGGTGACTTCGCGATCGCCGTTCGTGGTGACCTCCTGGAGGTTCCAGTACCACGAGGAACGTGGGTTCTTGCGCAGCTTGTGGGTCTCGCTCTTGCCGCTGAGCATGTCCCAGGTGCACTTCACGTCAGCCGAGGTGAAGGGCTTGCCGTCGTGCCACTTGGCATTGCCGACCAGCTTGAAGGTCAGCTTCTTGCCGTCTTCACTCCATGCCCAGCTTTCGGCGAGATCCGGACGGATCGTCTCGAGGCTGTTCTGCGGGATCTGCTGGTCGAAGAGGACCAGGTTGTTATAGATGCCCATGAAGGGCACGACCGTCGAGGTGGTCGCCTCCTCGTGAATCGAGGTGCTCGGCGGATTGTCCGGGAAGTACATCTTGAGGGTGCCGCCGCTCTTCTGCGCGAGCGCCGGTCCGGCCGACAGGCCGAGCGCCGCCACGACACCGAGTAGTCCGATCGATAGCCGCATGTTTTCTTCCTCCCATACCCCGTCGCAGAGAGGATGACGCGGTGCGGGGCCCCCGTCGAGAGCGCCCGTCCGGCTGGCGGATTGTCCTATCGGATCATGGCACGAGCCCGGACGGGTTCAGCGCAGCCTCCCGGCGCCCGATGAAGTTGCGTCCGCGGTCGCCCGCCAGCGCGTCGTCGACGAGACGCGACCAGTCGCGCGCAGCGATGCCGTATGCGGTGGCATCGGGCGAGATGCCGAGTTTCTTCAGGAAGGTCTCGAGCCGCGCGGCGCCGGCGACGATGTCGTTGCCGAAGATGCGCCGGAGCGAGGCATCGCAGGCCGCGTCGCAGCCCGCGACGGCGCGCATCACGATGGGCAGGCTGAACGAGCAGGCAATGCCGTGCGGGACGCCATGGTGCAGTGTCAGGTGGTAGGAGAGCGAGTGGGCGAGCGCGGTGCGCGTGTTGGAGAAGGCGAGGCCCGCGAACAGGCTGGCGCGCGCCAGCCGTGTGCGCAGCGCCTCGTTCCTGAGATCGTCGGCCAGCAGCGGCAGGGCCTCGATCACCTCTCGCGCAGCGACCTCTGCGAGCGAACTCGACACCGGGTTGGCGTTGACGTTCCAGATGCTTTCCAGCGCGTGGCTGAGCGCATCGAGGCCTGTGCTGATCGTGATGGCGCGCGGCAGGCCGAGCGTCAGCAACGGATCGACCAGCGCCGCTTCGGGATAGAGCGTCTCGCGGGCCAGCGAATACTTCTTCATCGCGCTTGTGTCCCAGACCGTGGCCCAGGAAGTGACCTCGCTGCCTGTGCCCGCCGTCGTGGGAATGGCGATGATCGGCGTGCGCCCGAGCAACTCGCCGCCCGTGCCGGTCTCGAGATGGCGCTGCACCGTCTCGAAGTCGCCCGACGCCGCAGCCAGCACCTTGGCGGCATCCATGACCGACCCGCCGCCCAGCGCCACGATGGCCTCGACGGGCCGCGTCGCGGTGGCATAGGTGCGGCAGGAGTCCACGAGCCCGATGAAATCGGGATTGGGGCCGATATTGCGGACCATGATCGCTGGAGTTCCGGCCAACGCAACAACGCGTTGGGTCAGGTCGGCGAAGACGCCACCGCCATTGGCATCGTCGTAGGTCACGAGACAGTAGGCCCGGCCCGCCAGTACGGTGCCGAGCGTCTCGAAGACGCCGGCGCCGAACTTCACGTCGACCGGATTGCGGTAGCGCCACATTGCGCCTTCCTCCCACGGCTTTGTTTCAGTTCGCCATCCAGCCGCCGTCGACCATCAGATTCTCGCCGGTGATGAACGTCGCTTCGTCGGAGGCGAGGAACAGGGCGGCATTGGCCACGTCCTCGGAGCGGCCGAGGCGCGGCAGCGGCGTGCGGGCATGGGAATAGTCGATCCAGCGCGGTTCGATCGCGCGCCCCGTCTTGCCGGTGAGGATTTTCCCCGGCGCCACGGCGTTGCAGATGATGCTGTCGCGGCCGTAGTCCGAGGCGATCTGGCGCGTGATGTAGACCACCGCCGACTTCGAGACGCCGTAGGAGAAATCCTCCGGCGAGGAAATCATGCCGTGCTGCGAGGAGATGTTGACGATGCGCCCGCGCGCCTCGTTGCGGATCTCCTGGGTCAGCATCCGGCGCACGGCAGCGCGGCACATCAGGAAGACGCCGGTGACGTTCACCTCCATCACCCGGTTCCATTCCTCCAGGCTCGTGTCGGTGAGTTTCTTCGCCGATCGGATGGCGGCGTCGTTGACCACGATGTCGAGCCGGCCGGTCGGCAGGGCCGCCCGGCGCACGGCTTCCTCGACATCCTCCTCTTTCGATACGTCACCCTGGAAGAAGGGTACGTTCAGTATCCTGTGGGTCGGCTCGCCGCCTTCGACCACGGCCTCCGTGATGTCCATCAGCAGAAGGGTCGCCCCTTCCGCCTGGAACTTCTTGGCGATGGCACGGCCGATGCCTGAGGAGGCACCGGTGATGAGGGCGGTCTTGCCGGCAAGTCGGTTCATGGCGTTCACCGACGCAAGGATCGTGCCCTAGCCGCGCCGCACGCTGGCGCCGCCATCGACCGGCAGGGTGACGCCAGTGATGAAGCTCGCCTCGTCGGAGGCGAGGAAGAGGGCGGCGTTGGCGACGTCCCAGCCGGTGCCCATCTTCTTGCGCAGCGGCACCTTGGAATCGCGCTCAGCCTCGACCTCGGCCCGGCTCTTCTTGAACGTCCGGGCCCGCGTGTCGACGGCCATGGGCGTGTTCATCAATCCCGGCAGGATCACGTTGGCGCGGATGCCGTATTGCGCATTCTGGTAGGCGAGCTGCTCGGTGAAGGACACCATCGCCGACTTGGTCGCCTTGTAGGCGACGTAGGGATAGGTGGTGATCACAGCCATCGACGAGATGTTGATGATCACGCCGCTCTGCTGCTCGCGCATGATCGGGAGCACGTGCTTGGCGGCGAAGATGCAGCTCTTGAGGTTGATCGCGGTGCAGCGGTCGAAGGCTTCCTCGGTAATGTCGAGCAGTTCGGCATCGCCGCCCGACAGCGAGACGCCGACATTATTGTGCAGGATGTCGACCCGGCCCCAGCGCGCATGCGTCTCGTCGACCATGGCCTTGAGGTCGGCGCCCCTGGTCACGTCGGCCTTGAAGGCGACTGCCGTGCCCTGGTTGGCGCCGATCATCTCGACGGTTTCCTTTGCCGACTCGAGATTGTGATCGACGCAGAGGACCTTGGCGCCCTCGCGCGCGAAGGTGAGGGCGGTGGCGCGGCCGTTGCCCATGCCTTCGCCGGGGCTCTGTCCGGCGCCGACGACGATGGCGACGCGATCTTTCAGGCGCATGTCACTTCACTCCCGGGATCGGGTACTGTTTGAGCACTTCCTTGTACTGCGGCTCGTTGTCGATCTGCATGGTGGCGAGCACGCGGACGACGGCGCAGTAGAAGGCGATGGTGAGCACGAGGTCGGTCATGTGCTCGTCGGACAGTTCTTTCTTGATCTCCGCGAAGGTGGCGTCGGACATGGCGAGGTTCTTCACCATTTCGCGCGCGCCCCTGAGGATCGCCTTGGCGAGCGGCTCGAGTTTCGAGGGCTTGCCCTCGGTCTCGGCCATCAGGGCCTGGATGTCCTCGTCGGTAACGCCGAATTCCTTGCCGATCTTCACATGGTGGGTGAATTCGTATTCCGACTTCTCCAGCCAGCCGACCTGCAGGATGGCCAGTTCGCGCAGGCGGGGATCGAGCTTGCTCTTGAAGCGGATGTAGCCGCCCAGCCCGCTGAAGGCCCGCGCCATGTCGGGCGAGTTGACCAGAAGCTTGTGCAGGTTGGTGTTGCGCTTGAGCATGTCGCGATACTCGGGCGCGACCTGGTCGGGCTCGAGATAGGGCAGGCGGGCCATCTTGGTTGTTTCTCCCTCTTATTCAGTGATCTTGCGAATCGCGTTCCGGACCCTGCAGGGTCACACCGCCGTCGACGACGAGGACCTGGCCGGTGATGTAGCGGGCATGGTTGCTCAGCAGGAAGCGCACCGCGTGGCCGATGTCCCAGCCCGTGCCCTCTGTCTTGAGGACGGAGGCTCTGGCACGCTGGGCGCGCGCGGCCTCGCTCATGCCGTTGCCGCGAGCATAGACCATCGGCGTGTACACCGGGCCGGGGCAGATGCAGTTCACGCGGATATTGTCGCGGCCATGGTCGACCGCCATCGCCTGGCTGAGGCCGATCACGGCGGCCTTGGAGGTCGTATAGGTCGTGAGGCCGCGCGGCCGCAGCGCCGAGATCGACGAAATGTTCACGATCGAGCCGCCCTTGGCGGTCTTGATCATGGCCGGGATCGCGTGCTTGGAGAGCAGGAACATCGTCTCGACGTTGACCTGCATCACGCGACGAAACTCCTCGGGCTTCTCGTCGACGACCGAGCCGCGACTGCCGATGCCGATATTGTTGTCGAGAAAGTCGAGCCGTCCCCAGCGGTCGACCGCGGCATCGACCAGCCTCTTGCACTCGGCCTCCTGCGTCATGTCGCCGGCATGGGCCGCGGCATGCTGGCCACCCTCGGCCTGGATCATTTCGACGGTGCGTTGCGCGAGCTTCAGGTCGCGGTCGGCCACCAGCACGCGGGTGCCGGCGCGGGCCAGCAGGATCGCCGCGGCGCGACCGTTGCCGATCCCGTCGCCGACGGCGCCACCGCCGGAAATGATCGCTACCTTGCCGGCCAGGCCGGCATCGTCCTCTGGACCTTTCACAGTTTCCTCCTAGGGCAGGCCGGCGCCGGGCACGTCGACGCGCATCGTCTCGATGCGGCCGTCCTTCTTGGCGGCAATGGCCGGGCCGCTGCCGCTGTTCGTGATGACAAAAAGCGTGCGTCGGTCCTTGCCGCCCAGCATGCAGGCATAGGCCGCGCGTTCGCCGAGATCGAGATCATGCGTGACCTTGCCGCCTTCGAGCACGCGGACCATGTGGTGGGTGAAGGCGCCGGTGACCCAGATGCCGCCCTCGGCATCAAGGCAGATGCCGTCGGGATTGCAGGTCGGCGTCTCCGCCCAGATGCGCCGGTTGGACAGGGTGCCGTCAGGGGCGATGTCGAAGGCCGTGAGTCGCTTGGCGAAGGTTTCGCCGATGATCATCGTCCTGCCGTCGGGCGTGATGACGGTCCCGTTCGGGAACATCAACTCGTCGGCGGCGGCATGAACCGAGCCGTCGGGATCGACCCGGGCCAGCACGGCGGGACGCAGCTTCTCACCGGCGTGACGGTCGAAGCCGAAATTGCCGACATAGGCGCGGCCCCTGGCATCGACGATCATGTCGTTGCACAGACCGGTCGCGATCGCACCCAGCTCGGCCTCGACGGTGAGCTTGCCGCCCGCGAATCGCATCAGACGGCGGTCGGTCATGCTGACGATCAGCATCGTGCCGTCCGGACGCCAGCCCAGTCCGGAGGGTTGGCCCGGCACTTCGACGATCGTTTCGGTCTTGCCGCTCTCGTCGACGGTCCGCACCTGGTGGACATAGAAGTCCGAGAAATAGAGCCGGTCGTCCCGCCAGCGCGGACCTTCGCCGAACGAGAGGCCGGCGAGCAGCGGTTCGAGTTTCATGGCCGGTCCCACTCGATGCGGAAAGAACTGCCCTCGGGTTTGACGTAGCCCGCATTGGCGCCGGGAAAATGGGCGGGGCAGAGCAGTGCGTTGCTCTCGACGCAATCCTCGAGAAGCTTGCGGCGCGAGACCGCCGACATGGCCTGGTCCCAGCAAAACTGGCTCGACCAGTCGGGGTGATAGACCTGGATCGGGTGATGCATGATGTCACCCGAGAAGCAGGCCTGCTTGCCCTGGTCCTTCAGGTTGATCGCGATCGAGCCCGGCGTGTGGCCGGGATAGTCCCTGATGGTGAGCAGCGGATCGGGCTGGTGGTCGCTCTCGATCATCACCGCCTTGCCGGCCTCGACGACCGGCAGCACCGAATCGTCGAACGAGCCGTCGTTCACCTTGCCTTCACCTTGCGCTTTGCGCTCGCTCTCCCAGTGCGCGTACTCGCGCTTGGCGAAGAGATACTTCGCGTTGGGGAAAGTCGGCACCCAGCGACCATTCTCGAGTTTCGTGTTCCAGCCGACATGGTCGACATGCAGGTGCGTGCACATCACGAAGTCGACGGACTCCGCGGGACAGTCACAGGCCTTGAGCCGATCGAGGAACGGAGTGTTGAGGCCGCTCCAGCCGGGATTGTGGCGCTGCTTGTGATTGCCGAGGCAGGTATCGATCAGGATCGTGTGCCTGGGTGTCTTCACGATCCAGGTGTGGACCGACCCGATCAGCCGGTCGCTGCCCTCCTGTACGTGCTCCGGCACCATCCAGCCCTTCTGGGCGTCGAAGGCTTCCTGGTCGAACCTGGGAAACATGCGGCCGGGCTTGAATCCCGGGCCGCAGATCTCCTCGACCTTCTCGATGGTGGCTCCGCCCAGCTTTCGCACGGTCATAGCGTGGCTTCCTCCGGAATGAGACGGCGAGCGCTCGGCCGTCAGAACGTGACGACGCTGCGAATCGACTCGCCCTTGTGCATCAGGTCGAACGCATCGTTGATCTTCTCGACCGGCATCGTGTGGGTGATCAGCGAATCGATGTCGATCTTGCCGTCCATGTACCAGTCGACGATCTTCGGCACGTCGCGGCGGCCCTTGGCGCCACCGAACGCGGTGCCCATCCAGGTGCGGCCGGTGACCAGCTGGAACGGGCGCGTGGCGATCTCCTGGCCGGCGCCGGCGACGCCGATGATCACCGACTTGCCCCAGCCGCGATGGCAGCATTCCAGCGCCTGGCGCATCAGCTTCGTGCTGCCGACGCATTCGAAGCTGTAATCCGCGCCGCCGTCGGTCAGTTCGACCAGATGCGCGACAAGGTCCTTGTCGCCGAGATCCTTCGGATTGACGAAGTGCGTCATGCCGAACTTGCGGCCGAGCGCCTCGCGGGCAGGGTTGAGGTCGACACCGACGATCATGTTGGCGCCGACCATGCGCGCGCCCTGCAGGACGTTGAGACCGATGCCGCCCAGGCCGAACACCACGACATTGGCGCCGGCCTCGACCTTGGCGGTGTTGATCACCGCCCCGATGCCGGTGGTGACGCCACAGCCGATGTAGCAGACCTTGTCGAACGGCGCGTCGGGACGAATCTTCGCCAGTGCGATCTCGGGCAGCACCGTGTAGTTCGAGAAGGTCGAGCAGCCCATGTAGTGATGGATCTTCTTGCCCTTGATCGAGAAGCGCGAGGTGCCGTCGGGCATCACGCCCTGGCCCTGCGTGGCGCGGATCGAGGTACAGAGGTTGGTCTTGCCCGAGACGCAGGATTTGCACTGGCGGCATTCCGGCGTGTAGAGCGGGATCACGTGATCGCCCTTCTTCAGCGACACGATCCCCGGCCCGACATCGACCACCACGCCCGCGCCCTCATGGCCGAAGATCACCGGGAACAGGCCCTCGGGATCGCCACCGGACCGCGTGAACTCGTCGGTGTGGCAGACGCCCGACGCCTTGATCTCGACCAGGACCTCGCCGAACTTCGGCCCTTCGAGATCGACGGTCTCGATCTCGAGGTTCTTGCCGGCCTCGAAACAGACGGCTGCCTTTGTCTTCACGCGGATACCCCCTCGAAACTCTGGAGCCGAAACCTAGAGCAGGGGGCCGCCCACCGTCTACGCTGCGACGCGACCGGTGAGCGCGCGCGCCATTTCAGACTTCGCCTCGCGGTATTGGCTGACGAGGCGCCGGACGAGGTCGGCGGCGGCCGGGACGTCGTCGATGTTCCCGACGCCGTGGCCGGCCGTGTAGATGTCCTTCCAGCGCTTCTTGTTCTCCTGCGCGCCGACGATCTTGCCGGGAAGAGTCGTGCGCAGCACGTCGAGATCGATACCGGCGGCCAGCAGGCTCGGCGTCAGCCAGTTGGCCGGTGCGCCGTCGACCGAGGCGGTGAGGAACACGTCCGTCGCACGCGTGGCGAGGATCATGTCCTTGTGCGCCTGCGCCGCCATCGCCTCCTGGGTCGCGATGAAGCGCGTGCCGATATAGGCGAGGTCCGCGCCCATGGCCTCGGCCGCGAGCACGTCGCGGCCCGTCGTCTGGCCGCCGGCCAGCACGATCGCGAAGCTGTCGCCCAGCTGGCGCACCTCGTTCATCAGCGCAAAGGGGTTGATGGTGCCGGTATGGCCGCCGGCACCGCCCGCCACCGCGATCACGCCATCGACGCCGGCTTCCAGCGCCTTTTCGGCATGACGCCGGTTGGCGATGTCGTGGAGGGCGACGGCGCCCCAGCCATGGATGCGCTTGATGGCGTCGCCCGGCGCGCCCTTGGAGGTGAGCACGACCGGCACCTTGTACTTCTCGGCCAGTTCGAGATCGCCCTGATAGCGCGGGTTAGAGGCATGGACGACGAGGTTCACGGCCCAGGGCGCGGGGTTCTTGCCGGCATCCTCGAGGCGCTTCATGCCCTCGACCATTTCGTCGAGCCAGGCCTGGAATTCCTCGCGGCTGCGCGTGCCATGGGCGGGGAAGCTGCCCATCAGCCCCTCGCCGCAGCAGGCCAGCGTCAACGCGGGATTGGAGACCAGGAACATGGGGGCGGCGATGGCGGGGATCGCCATGCGCTCCATCAACTTGTGCACTTCCGCGCGCGGCATGGATCAAACGTCTCCTATGGTGGGCGTGGTCGAGGTCACGCCGCTGTCGTTCAACTGCTTCAGGCGGGCATCGTCGTAGCCCAACAGCTCGCGCAGCACCTCCTCGGTGTGCTGGCCGAGATCGGGGGCGGGCCGCTCGATGGCGAGACCCTTGCCGTCGAGTCGGTAGGGCAGTCCTTTCACGAGGCCACCCTTCTCGTCGCGCACCAGCGTGACGCCTTGGAGCGCGGTGTCGCGCAGCAGGTCGTTGCCGTCGAGGCAGGGCGCTGCGGCAATGCCTTTGCCCAGCAGCGCGTTCAGTGCAGCGTCACGGTCCTTGCCGGCGCAGAAGGTCGCCATCGACGGATCGGGTGTGTCGAGGGTCACGGCCAGCCATTTGCCGTCTGCACATTGATGGGAGTCCTGCTGCGCCACGCCCGCTTCGCTGTTGCCGCGTGGCGCCAGCCGATGGTTCGGATCGGCTGACGCCGTAAGGATCTCCTCGCCGAGCGTGAACGACGCGACCTCGCGCTGGGAAAAATCGAGAAACGCACCCTGTCCGGTGCGGCGCGCTTCCGTGACGGCCGCGATGACGATGCCGGTGGCGAACAGCGAGACGATCTGGTCGGGATAGTTCACGTCCATGCCGGAGATGCGCGGCTCCTCGGCCTCGTAGCCGGTGAGCGAGGCGATGCCCGAGGTGGCGTCGAGCGTGCTGCCGAACGACACGTTCATGCGCTCGGGGCCCGTGTCGCCCTGGCTGGAGATGGCGGCGAACACCAGGCGGGGGTTGATCGCGCTCAGATCCTTGTAGCCCAGGCCCGCCCGGTCGAGCACGCCGCGGCGGAAATTCTCGACCACGACGTCGCAATGCGCGGCGAGTTCGCGGATCACGCGCTGGCCCTCGGGGTCCTTCAGGTTGAGCGCCAGCCCGCGCTTGTTGCGGTTGGTGAAGAGGAACTGCGGTGAGCGGTTCCACCAGCCCTCGTCGCTGTCGATCTTGCCGACGACGCGGAAGGGATCGAGATAGGCGCCGGACTCGATCTTGATCACGTCGGCGCCGAGATCGGCCAGCATGGCCGAGGTGTTCGCGCCGGCGGTCAGGAGACCGAAATCGAGCACGCGGATGCCGGCGAGAGGACGCTCGCCAACCTCCCCATTCAAATGGGGAGGTATCGCGGTCATCCGCGACGGAGGGGTCATATCTTTCGCGGGTTGGCCTCTGCCCCCTCCGCCCTCGTGTGACGAGGACACCTCCCCATTTGAATGGGGAGGAGGAAGATCAGGCGCGGGCCGTGGCGCGAAAGAGCGGCCGTTCCATTGCACGGGAAGTTGCGGCAGGCGCAGCCGGCCCCGCGTCGGATGCGCCATGTCGGCCAGGAAGCCGCGCGCCACATACTGCTCCGTCTGCAGCAGCTCGGCGGGTGAGAAGATCGGGCCGAACGGGACGCCCCTGGCCTGTGCGGTCTTCTGGATCTCGTCGCGCGTCCTGTCGGCGAACCACGGCGCGAGCGCGGCATAGAGCTCGGCGATGTTCTGGCGACGGCCGGCTCGAGTGCCGAACTTCGGATCGTCGAGTCGGGAATCGCCGATCAGGGCACGCGTCGCAGGCCACTGTGTCACCGTGTAGACGACGGCGACATGCCCGTCGCGGCAGGGCAGGACCTGGAATTCAGAGTTCCTGCCCTCGCGGCCAGGCGAGATTCCTGAGGCTGCGGCCCCGGAGGCCGCCTTCCAGTTCACCCATTGCATCACCTCGGCGAGCGACACACGCACGGAAGGCGCCGACCGGCCCGTATCACGCGCGGCGAGCGCCGCCATGAGTCCGGTGAAGGCGGTGAGGCCTGCGGCATACGACGCCTGATGGCCGCCCAGCTTCAGCGGCTTGCGTGCCGGCTCGCCGACCATGTGCATCAGCCCACCCAGCGCCTGGATCACCAGTTCGCTGACGGGACGCTGCGCTGCGTTCATCTCGAGCGGAAAGGCCGCGATCTCGACCGGCGTCGCCTTGCCCGCGCGCAGCGTCGACGCGACGGACGCCGGCTCTTCGAACAGCACGACATCGGCCTTGTCGACCAGACCTGCGAGCACGGCGCGGCCCGACTCGCTTGCAAGATCAAGCACCAGCGAGCGCTTCGACGTGTTGAGAAACTGGAACAGCGCGCTTCCGCCCTGCGGCAGCAGGGGCGGCGCCCGACGCACAGGATCGCCGCCCGGCGGCTCGATCTTGAGCACGTCGGCGCCGAGATCGGCTGCGATCTTCGCAGCAAGCGACGTCGCAAGACGCAGGCAAAGCGGCACTTTTGCGTCGTTCACCTCGACGATCGTGAAGCGCGCGAGCGGTAGGGAAGAAGCCTCGGACATTGAGCGATGATCTGCGCAAGCCGGTGCTGCGGTCAACGTCGCGCGCATGCTACCGTCGCGCGTGATGGAGGACTTCAATGGCACAGACCGGTAATCACAAGGGACTTACGTTCGGCATCTTCCTGGCGCCGTTCCATCGCGTCGGCGAGAACCCGACTCTCTCGATGGCGCGCGACATGGAGCTGATCGAGTGGATCGACGAGCTGGGCTACGACGAAGCCTGGATCGGCGAGCATCATTCCGCCGGCTGGGAGACCATCGCGTCTCCGGAAGTCTTCATCGGCGCCGCCATCGAGCGCACGCGCTACATCCGCCTCGGCTCCGGCGTGACCAGCCTGCCCTATCACCATCCGCTGATGGTCGCGAACCGCTTCGTGCAGCTCGACCACATGTCGCGCGGCCGCACGATGCTGGGCTGCGGCCCCGGCGCGCTGCCGTCGGACGCCTACATGATGGGCATCGATCCCTCGACCCAGCGGCCGCGCATGGAGGAGGCGCTGGAGGCGATCATGCGCCTGCTGGAATGCAAGGAGCCGGTCACCATGAAAACCGACTGGTTCGAGCTCAAGGAGGCGCGGCTGCACCTCGCGCCCTACAGCTATCCGCATTTCCCGATCGCCTGCGCCAGCACCATCACGCCCTCGGGCATGATTGCCGCCGGCAAGCACGGGCTGGGCGTCCTGTCGATCGGCGCCGGCATCCCCGGCGGGCCGGAGATGCTCGGCAAGCAGTGGGGCATCTACGAGGAGACGGCGGCCAAGTACGGCAAGACGGCGGACCGCAGCAAGTGGCGCGTGGTGGTGAACTGCCACGTGACCGAGGATGACGAGCAGGCGTTGCGCGAAGTCCATGCCGGCGAGCGTCGCGAGACCGTGACCTACTTCGAGGACACGCTGGGCCGCCCGCCGGGCCGCGCCGACGATCCGCTGCGCGACGGCGTGAAGATGGGCACGACCCTGGTCGGTAGCCCGGACACCGTCGCCAAGGGTATCGAGCGGCTGCTCGGTTTCTCTAACGGCGGCTTCGGCGGCGTCCTGTTCCGCGCCCACGAATGGGCGACGCGCGAGCAGACGATGCGCTCCTACGAGCTGTTCGCGCGCTATGTGATGCCGCGTTTCCAGGGCTCGCTCGACACGATCGTCAACTCGAACCAGTGGGCCAAGGACAATCGCAAGGGCATCTTCGGACCCAACGTGGCGGCCGTGAAGAAGGCCTTCACCGATGCCGGCCGCGAAGCGCCCGAGGAGTTCCGGGCACGCACGCCCGGCGCACGCGACGTCGCGGGCGACTAGTCATTGCTGGGGCGCGCCACTCCAGTGGCGCGTCTTTCTTTTGCCTGAAGATCGCGCCACTGAAGTGGCACGCCCCCAGCACTAGAACTGCTTCTTCGTGCCCGGCTCGGCGTCGATCACTTCGATTGAGGTCTGTCCCAGCGCCGCCTTGTATTCGGAGGGTGTGCCGCGGAGGAACGGGTTGCTGGCATAGTGCATGGGCCAAGCCATCTTGGGCTTGATCAGCTCCTTGGTGGCGTAGGCGGCGGCTTTCGGGTCCATCACATAGTGGCCGCCGATCGGAATCAGCACCAGGTCGGGCTTGTAGTATTCGCCGATCAGCTTCATGTCGCCGAACAGGCCGGTGTCGCCCATGTGATAGATCTTGAAGCCATTCTCGAGCTCGATGATGAAACCGCAGGGCTCACCGGCGGCGAAGCTCGTGTCCTTGCCGGTGACCGGGTCCTTCAGGATCATCTCCGAGGAATGGTCGGCATGGACCATGGTGATCTTCATGCCGGGGAAGGGCTCGATGGTGCCGCCCTTGCTCATGCGCGGCACGAGGTTGGCGGGCATCAGCCCGAGCGTCGCAAGTGTCTGGTTGAGGCCGGCCGGCGCCCAGATCGGCGCGTTGTTCCGTTTCGAGATCTCCATCGCGTCGCCGAGATGGTCGCCGTGCCCGTGCGTGACCAAGATTAGGTCGACCTTGCCGATCTTGTCGAGGTCCTTCAGCTCCGGCGGGATCTTCGTGGCGCCCATGATCCAGGGGTCGATCATGATGACCTTGCCGCTCTGGGTCGTGAGCTTGAAGGCGGCCTGGCTGTACCAGAGAAGCTCGGCCTTGCCTTGCGCACTGGCCGCGCCGGTGAAGGCCAGGCACGCCGCGGCGATGACGGAAAGAAGACGAAAGATCATGTGGCGTGGCTCCCCGTTCGTTTCGCAGAGCCTAGCATCGTTCTTCGCTGCGAAAGTGCGCACTTTCCTGTGAGGCTCCGATCCCCCACCATGTGCGCTGCACAATCGACAAGGGGGATGGCTCGCCGATGAGCATCAAGGGCAAGGCCTATATCGCGGGAATCTATGAGCATCCGACGCGGCTCGCGAAGGATATCTCGCTGGCCCAGATACATGCGCAGTGCGCCAAGGGCGCGCTGGAGGATGCAGGCCTCACGAAGGACGATGTCGACGGCTATTTCTGCGCCGGCGATGCGCCGGGCCTCGGCCCGATGTCGATGGTCGAGTACATGGGGCTCAAGGTCCGTCACGTCGATTCGACCGACACCGGCGGATCGTCCTACGTCCTGCATGTTGGCCATGCTGCCGAAGCGATCGCCTCGGGCAAGTGCAAGGTGGCCCTGATCACCCTGGCCGGCCGGCCGCGCGCCGAGGGCATGGCGACCGGCACGGTGCCGCGCAGCCGCGGAGGCACGCCGACTCCCGACGATCCGTTCGAATTCCCCTACGGCCCGACGGTCGTGAACATGTACGCCAACTGCGCCATGCGTCACATGTACGAGTTCGGCACGACCTCCGAGCAGCTCGCCTGGATCAAGGTCGCAGCCTCGCATCACGCTCAATACAATCCGCATGCGCTGCTGAAGGACGTGGTCACGGTCGAGGAGGTCGTGAACTCGCCGATGATCTCCGATCCGCTGCATCGCCTCGACTGCTGCGTCATCACTGACGGCGGCGGCGCCATCGTCGTCGTGGCGCCGGAGATCGCGGCCAAGCTCAAGCGGCCGAAGGTCAAGCTGCTCGGGTCGTCGGAGTTCATCAAGACGCAGATGGGCGGCAAGGTCGATCTCACCTACTCGGGCGCGCGCTTCACCGGCGCGGCGGCCTTCGCCGAGGCGGGCGTGAAGCCCTCCGACATGAAGTACGCCTCGATCTACGACAGCTTCACCATCACGGTGCTGATGCAGCTCGAGGATCTCGGCTTCTGCGAGAAGGGCAAGGGCGGCGCGTTCGTGGCCGACGGCAACCTGATCTCGGGCACTGGCAAGCTGCCGTTCAACACCGACGGCGGCGGCCTGTGCAACAACCATCCCGCCAATCGTGGCGGACTCACCAAGGTGCTGGAGGCCGTGCGTCAGTTGCGCGGAGAGGCGCACCCGAAGGTGCAGGTGAAGAACTGCGATCTGGCCATCGCGCACGGCACGGGCGGCTCGCTCGGCCTTCGCCACGGCAGCGCGACCGTCATTCTGGAGAGAGAGTAGACCATGGCCGAGACCAAGGAACGCAAGCTGCCGCCTCCCGCCATCAGCGAAGAGACGCAGGCCTACTGGGACGCCGCCGGCAAGGGCAAGCTGCTGGTGCGCAAGTGCACGAGCTGCGGCCAGGCGCACCACTATCCGCGCACGATCTGCCCGTTCTGCTTCAGCGACAAGACCGAGTGGGTCGAGGCGTCGGGCAAGGGCACGATCTATTCCTACAGCGTGATGCGCCGCGCGCCGGTGCCCTACGCGATCGGCTACGTTACCCTGGCCGAAGGTCCGCGCATGCTGACCAACATCGTCGACTGCGATTTCGACGCGCTGAAGTGCGAGCAGGCGGTGAAGCTGGTCTTCAAGCCGACCGACGGCGGCCCGCCGCTGCCGATGTTCACGCCGGCCTGACGCTCGGTGGCGGGAGGCTCCAGCGAGCCTCCCGCATCGAAGGAGTTCATGAAGTCGAGACCGGCGATGGTGACCGCCGTCAGCAGGACGTCATACGCGCCCCAAAGCCACAACCGTCGACGGATCATCCTTTCCAATGCATGGCGGATCGATGGTGTTTTTCCAACGCCGCGCGGTCATCGGCGAGAGCGAAAACGTAGCGATCCGGGCGCAGAATCGCAGCGCGCGAACCGTGACGCGCCAGCCAGTCGGCTGCAACGCCCGGCAGCAGGACGGCTGAGGTTTCAAGGCCCGCGAGCATCTCGGCGTCGCCGACGATTGCGAAGCGCTGGCCAATGACCTCGTCCATCAGCCGTCCGTCGGCGAGACGCGGCTGCGGGAAAATCGTGCCGACAGGCGGCGGCGCGTCGGTGCGGCAGCCCGGCCCGAGTTGCGGCTGCGGGAAGTCGAACATCTGCGCACCGGCAGCGAAGCGCGCGTCACGCGCCGCGGCGGCGGGGGGATCGGTCTCCTGCAGCACGGCGCCGAGCTTCACCGCGAGCTCGATGAAGGCGCGGACATGCGGCAGGCGCTCGCTCTCGTAGGTGTCGAGCAGCGACTCGGGCGCGCCCTCGCGCAGCACGGCGGCGAGCTTCCAGGCGAGGTTGCTGGCGTCGCGCATCCCCGCGCACATCCCCTGGCCGAGGAAGGGCGGCGTCTGGTGACAGGCATCCCCCGCAAGCAGCAGCTTTCCCCGGCGCCAGCCCTCCTGCATGACCGAATGGAAAGTGTAGACGGCGGCGCGCTCGATCTGCGCGTCGTCGGGCCCGACCCAGCGCGCCATCATCGGCCAGAATATGTCAGGGTCGGCCAGTCGCTCCGGATCGTCGCCCGGCATCAGCATGATCTCCCAGCGGTGCCGCGCGCCGCCGACATGCACGACCGTCATCGGCCGCGCCGGATCGCAGAGCTGGACGGTATGGTCGGGCAGCGCCTTCACCCGCGGCGAGTCGGGATTGCACAGCAGGTCGACCACCAGCCACGGCTGGTGCAGGCCGAGGTCGCCCTGACGGCTGCCGATCGCGCGGCGCACCAGCGAGCGCGCGCCGTCGCATCCGACGATGTAGCGGGCGTCGAGCTCGCCTACGTCGGCGATCTCGCGACCGAGATGGACCGTCACGTTCGGGAAGCGCGCGACTCCGGCGCGCAGGATTTCCTCGAGCTCCGGTTGGTGAAAATACCAATTGCCGGCCCAGCCGTGCGGCCCGGGTCCGTCGATGCCGCGCCGAACCATCAAGGTTTGGCCGTCGGCATTGACGAAATGCATACCCTTCGACGAGGGCCGCGCCATCGCGGCGATCTTCTCCGCCAGCCCGACCGACTGGAAGATCCGCATCACCTCGCCGTCGAAATGCACCGCGCGCGGCAGCGGATAGATCGCCGTGCAGCGCTCGTGCACGGCGACCGACAGCCCAGCCTGGCCCAGCAGGTTTGCCAGCAGCGCGCCAACCGGGCCGTAGCCCAGGATGGCGACGTCGGGAGACATCGCGGAAGTCACCGCGCCGGGTTAGCGCAGCGACTTCAGCCTGTCGAGGCATAGGGCCCGGTCCTGCTTTGGCCCGCCGCTGCCGATATTCACGCCGGCCTGACGTTCGGGGGCGGGTGGCTCTAGCGAGCCTCCCGCATCTTCCCGAGCGCCGCCGCAAGGCGCTTGGCGGCGATCACGGTGCCGAGCTCGGTCCAGTGACCGTCGGACACCCGGTAGGTGTTCGACACGCCTTTGAAATCATCCTCGAGGTCGACGACCTTGATCCCCTGCGCTTCCAGCTCCTTGCGCAGGATGCGGTGCATGAGGGCTCGCTGCTTCGGGTAGCTCATGTACTTCGGCCAGGGCGCCCAGAACTCGGCGTAGCTGGGATCGACGATGCCCACCGGGGCCAGGGCGACCACGAACTCGATGCCGCGTTCCCGCGCCAGGTCGCGGGCGCCCAGCAACCAGGTCATGGTCGCGGCGATCGCCTTTCTGTCCACGGATTGTTCGAGCTCCGCCGGGGTCAGCGGGATCGTCCAGGTGGCGGTCTCCCAGTCGACCATGCTGGCGAGCCACCAGGCCTGGATGTATTCCTCGTCGCGGTCACGCGGTTCGAGCCGGTCCCAGAACGTGTCGCCGCCGCGCGACAGGATCTCGCGAATGACCTTCTCGTCCTTGTCCGGGTAATAGTAGGTCTTGACCAGCCGGACCATGGCATCGAGGCGATCGGCACGCGGCAGCTTGATGATCTTCTGCGCCTCGTCCGGCGGAGCCTTGTTGCCGCGACCGAACTCCGACAGGCCGAGCCGGTTGACCAGCAGCCAGGTGAGGCGGGGCGCCACCGCCCCGAGCCAAGACGGCTGCGGACGTTCGGCGATGGGCGGCGGGATGCGCCACGGTGAGAGCGCGTCGGACACGAAGTCGTTGCCCGAGAAGAACATGAGGACCAGCGCATCCGGCTGCAGCGACAGGGCGATGTTGCGGATGCGGTAGTAGTATTGAGGGGGACCCGTCGCGGAGATGCCCAGCGTAGTCACCTCCCAGTCGCGGTGGCCTTCCGACCGCCACAGCGCCTCGAGCTTCATGCCGACCGATTCCTCGACGAAGGCGCCTTCGAGGAAACTGTCGCCCACCAGGACCGTGCGGAAGGTCCCGGCCGACTTCTGCAGCGGATGCTCGCGGTCGCGCATGCCCCAGCTGTTGTAGGTCGGCACCGGCTGCGTGCCGGTCAGCGTGCTCGCGACTGACGCGTTGGAGACCTCGATCGGCCGCAGCTCACGCGACGGCCAGGGCGGCACGACGAGGGAGCTGAGCAGTTCGAGCCCGGCCACCGTGACCGCCACGAGCAGGGCCACGAAGATGCCCGAGAACCAGAGACGCTTGTGCTTCATCGAGCCTGCTCATAGCCGATCAGCGGCGTCTCTCCAACGGGACGCAATTATCGCTGGCGCCGCTCAGCCGTTCAGCGCCTCCCACACGCGCTCGGGCGTCGCCGGCATGTTGATGTGCTTGCCGCCCAGCGCGTCGGAGATGGCGTTCATCACCGAGGGCAGGGAGCCCGCGCAGCCGGCCTCGCCGCAGCCCTTGGCGCCCAGCACGTTCGTCTTGGCCGGCACCGAATGGTAGTCGATCTTGAAGGATGGGGCATCGCCCGCTCGCGGGATCGCATAGTCGGTGAAGCTGCCGGTCAGCGGCTGGCCTTCCTCGCTGTAGACGACATGCTCGAAGATCGCCTGGCTGATGCCCTGGACCACGCCGCCATGGCTCTGGCCCTCGACCAGAAGCGGATTGATGACCGTGCCGAAGTCGCCGACCATCGTGTACTTCACGACCTCGACATGGCCGGTGTCGGGATCGATCTCGACCTCCGCCACATGGGTGCCGTTGGGATAGGCCGACGGCGCCGCCTCGTGGACGTGGCTGACGTTGAGTGTGGTGGGCACGCCCTCGGGCAGCTTCATGCCGCTGCGCAATTTACTCGCCAGTTCCAGGATGCCGATGCCGCGGTCGGTGCCGACGATCTCGAAGCGGCCGAGCTTGAACTCGATGTCGGCGGCCGAGGCTTCGAGCGCGACACCTGCGATCTCCTTGCCCTTTTCGATCACCTTGTCCGACGCTTCGACGATCGCCGCGCCCGAGGCCATGATCGACTTGGAGCCGCCGGTGCCGCCGCCGGCGATCAGCAGGTCGCTGTCGCCCTGCTTCAGCTTGATCCGGTGGAACGGAATGCCGAGCTTGGTCGTGAGCACCTGTGCGAACGCCGACCAGTGGCCCTGACCGTAGTCCAGCGTGCCGGTGATGATCGTGACGTCGCCGTTCTCCTCGAAGCGGAGACCGCCCATCTCGTTCGTGGGCGGCGCCGTCACTTCGAGATAGTCGCCGATGCCGAGCCCGCGCAGCTTGCCGCGGCTGGCGCTCTCCTGCTTGCGAGCGGCGAAGCCCGACACGTCCGCCAGCTCCAGCGCCTTGTCGAGCAGCACGGTGAACTCGCCGCTGTCGTAGGTCGTGCCCGACGCGGTCTTGTAGGGCATCTCCTCGGGCTTGATGTGATTGCGCCGGCGCATCTCCATCTGGTCGAGCCCCATTTCGCGGGCGGCGGTGGTGATCAGGCGCTCCATGAAATAGTTGGCCTCGGGCCGGCCGGCGCCGCGATAGGCGCCGATCGGCGAGGTGTGGGTGAAGGCCACCTTGGTCTGCACCTCGATCAGCGGCGTGCGGTAGACCGCGGCGAGATTGCGCGAGACGCCGAGCGCGCCCATGGCCGCGCCGACGTTGGAGAGATAGGCGCCGAGGTTGGCGTAGCCCTTGAGCCGCACGGCGAGGAAGGTGCCGTCCTTGTCGAGGGCCAACTCGGCGTCGAAATCGTGGTCACGCCCGTGCTGGTCGCTGAGAAAGCTGCCCGAGCGGTCGTCGGTCCACTTCACCGGACGGTCGAGGATCTTCGAGGCATGGAAGAGGCCGGCATATTCGGGATAGGGCGAGCCCTTCATGCCGAACGAGCCACCGACATTGCCGGTGACGACGCGCATCTGCGCGGGCTTGATGCCCAGCAGCGCGGCCATCTGGTTCTTCAAGCCAAACACGCCCTGGCAGCCGGCATAGAGCGTCGAGCGATCAGTCTCCTTGTCGTAGTGGCCGATCGCCGTGCGCGGCTCCATGGCGCAGACGACGATGCGGTTGCTGACGATGTGCAGCTTCGTCACGTGCGCGGCCCTGGCGAAGGCTTCGGCTACTTTCGCGCTGTCGCCGAACTGGAAGTCGGCGCAGACATTGTCCGGCACGTCGTCGAACACGGTCGGCGCGCCGGGCTGGGCGGCGGCGCGCGCCTCGGTCACGGCGGGCAGGGCTTCGATGTCGAGCACGACCGCTTCGGCCGCATCCCGGGCCTGCGCCTGGGTCTCGGCGACGACGAAGGCCACCGGATCGCCAACGAAGCGCACCTTGTCGGTGGCCAGCGAATAGCGCGTCGGCGTCTTCATCTGCGAGCCGTCGCGGTTGGGCACCATCATCACCGTCTTCAGCGCGCCGTAACCGGCGGCGTTGAGATCGGCCCCAGTCCAGATCCCAAGCACGCCCGGCATGGAGCGCGCTTCCTCGGCGTCGATGCCCTTCAGGAGACCGTGCGCCACCTGGCTGCGGACCATCACCGCATAGGCCTGGCCGGGGAGGTTGAGATCGTCGGTGTAGCGGCCCTGACCTTGCAGCAGGGTCGGGTCCTCCTGGCGCGGCACCGGCTGGCCTACGCCGAATTTCATCAAATCGAGGTTGTCCGCATCGAGGGGCGCGTTCATGGGAATTCCGCTTCAAAAAGTGGGGGATTTGACGGCCATCATAGCGCAGTGAGGCATGGGCTGTGCTAGTGATTCGCACATGTCGAACCTCGATCCCGTCACATTGACAGTCATCCAGAACGGCCTGGTCCAGGTCTGCAACGAGATGGACCTGGCCTTCGTACGCGCGGCCTTCTCGCCGGTGATCTCGGAGGGTATGGACCGCTCCGACGGCATCTACGACACCGTCGACGGCTCGCTGATCGCCCAGGGCGAGCTCGGCCTGCCGGTTTTCGTCGGCACCATGCAGTTTTCCACCCGTGCCGTGATCGAGCGGGTGAAGACGCATTATGCCGGCAGGGTCGATCCGGGCGATGTGTTCATCGTCAACGACCCCTATCTCGGCGGCACCCATCTGATGGACGTGCGCTTCGTGAAGCCGTTCTTCTACAAGGGCGAGCTGTTCGCCTGGCTGGCCAATACCGGTCACTGGCCCGATGTCGGCGGCATGGTGCCGGGCGGTTTCTCCGCCAGCGCCACCGAGGTCGAGCAGGAGGGCCTGCGCCTGCCGCCCGTGAAATTCTTCAAGAAGGGCGAGATGGACCAGGAGATCCTGTCCATCATCATGTCCAACATCCGCATCGCCGATCAGCGCATTGGTGACATCAAGGCGCAGGCCGCCGCGCTGACGACGGGCGAAGTGCGGCTCACCGAGCTGATCGACCGCTATGGCGCCGACGTGGTGCGGGCGGCGATCGCGGAGATGCGGCACCGCGCCGAACGGCAGATGCGCGCCAAGATCGTCGACATTCCCGACGGCGTCTATGAAGGCACCTCGCAGGTCGACAGCGACGGCGTCGTCGACGAGCCGCTCACGATCAGGATGAAGATCACGAAGAAGGGCGATGAGCTCACCTTCGACATGACAGGATCGAGCCCGCCCTGCCGCGGTCCCATGAACAGCGTGATCGCCACGACGAAGTCGGCGATCTATCTCGCGGTGAAGCACGTCTTTCCCGACGTGCCGATCAATGCCGGCACCTTCGAGCCGCTGCGCATCGTCGAGCCCGAGGGAACCTTCCTGTATGCGAAGTATCCGCGTCCGGTATCGGGCTGTGCGGCCGAGGTGAGCCAGCGCATCGCCGAGGCGGTGTTCGCGGCGCTCACCAAAGCCATTCCCGACCTGCTGTTTGCCGCGCCCGCCGGAACCTCCGGCAACCTGGGCGTCGGCGGCTACGATCCGGAGCGCAAGCGCAACTACATCATGTATCTGTTCACCGGCGGCGGCTATGGCGGCTTCCAGGGCGGCGACGGCTTGAGCAACGGCTGCTCGACCATCGGCATTTCCAAGATGCCGCCGGTCGAGGTGCTGGAGCAGTTCTACCCCGTGCTGTTCGAGGAGTTCTCCCTGCGCGAGGGCTCCGGCGGCGCCGGCGAGTTCCGCGGCGGCTTCGGCATCAATTACGCCATCAAGCTGCGGCGCGGCGAGGCTCGCGTCTCGATGGTGATGGACCATGGCCGCACCGGTCCGCAGGGCGCGCTGGGCGGCAGCGCCGGCGGCACCAACACGGTACAGGTCGACCGGGGCGGCAAGACCTATCGTCCGCCGCATCTCTCCAAGGACCAAGATATCGAGATCGGCGTCGGCGACGTGGTGCGCGTCTCCACTCCGGGCGGCGGCGGCTTCGGCGATCCCGCGAAGCGCAGCGCCGAGGCAGTCGCCCGCGACGTGGCGCGCGGCTACTACAGCGCGGCGGAAGCGCGCGAGAAGTTCGGCCCGGCGCTGGCTGCCGAATGAGCGCCTATCGACGCTCGTTCCTGGCCTTGCCTGTGGTTCTGCTCGTGGCCGATGCCGCGGCGCAGTCGGCTTCCTGGTTTCCGGTCGAAGGGGCCGACAAGTCGTTCTTCGTCGAGATGCCGGGCGCGCCGGTCTACAAGGTGCTCGACACGGTGTCTGCTGGTGGCACGCCGTTCGTCTATCACTCCTACAGTCTCGAATATCGCCGCCTCTCGTTCGTGGCGCAGAGCGCGCTCTATCCCGCCGACGTCGACGTGCGCCAACCCGGGCTCAACCTGCAGTCCGCCCTCGACGATCGGGCGCTGCGCCTGGCCGGGGCCAAGTGGACCAGCGTCGACTGGAAGACGGTGCAGGGCGCGCCGGCGGTCGAATCGATCGGGCCGCTCGCGGGCGGCAACGCGCTGCGCCAGCTCGTTCTTCTGAAGGGGCGCCGCTATGTCTCGCTCGGCTATCTCGCGCCGGCCGATGCGATGCGCGCGCCCGAAGCCGAGCGCTTCTTCCGTTCCCTGAGGCTTTTGTCATGACCCTTCCGCGCATCCAGATCCTGGCCCTCGGTGGCACCATCGCGACGGCACCGGATGCTTCCGGCGCGATGCAGATGGGATTGGGCGCCGACGATCTCGTCGCGGCCGTTCCGCTGCTGGCCGGGCTCGCCGACATTCGCGCGGAGACGGTGTCGAGGGTCGGCAGCCATTCGCTGTCCTTCGACCAGATCCATGCGCTCGCGAACAGGATCATGGGGCTCGACGTCGATGGCGTGGTGGTGACGCAGGGCACCGACACGCTGGAGGAGACGAGCTTCCTGCTCGACCTGCTGGTCGAGCGCGACATTCCAGTCATCGTGACGGCCGCGATGCGCAATCCCGCGCTCACCTCGCCGGACGGTCCGGGCAACCTGCTCGCCGCCGTGCGCGTGGCCTGCGATCCGTGGGTGAAGGCGCACGCAAAGGCGCTGGGCGTCGTTGCGGTGATGCTGGACGAAATCTACGCGGCGTCCGATGTGCTGAAGATCCATCCGACGCGGCTCAACGCTTTCGCCTCGCCTCAGACCGGCCCGCTGGCGGCGCTGGTCGAGGACAGGGTCGTGCCACTGTCGCTGCCGGTGCGCGCTCCGGTCGAAGCCGCCCGCAAGCGGTTGGGCGGAGCGCTTGAGGGGCGGGAGCAGCCGGTGGCGCTTCTGTGGTTCGGGCTCGACGAGCCGGGGTACATTCTCGAGGCGATGGTCGATCATCGCGACCAACTCGGCTATCGCGGTGTCGTCGTCGGCGCGATGGGCGGCGGTCATGTTCCCGAACGGGTCGCCTCGCTGGTGGGACAACTGGCCGAGATCATTCCCACCGTCGTGTCGCCGCGCGCCGGCGGCGGACCGCTGCTGCGGCAGACCTATGGTGGTCCGAGTTCGGAGATCGCCCTGCGCAAGGCCGGCCTCATCTGGGGTGGTCGCCTCAATCCGCTGAAGGCGCGCGTCCTGCTCCAGACCTGCCTGCGCGCCGGTCTCGATCGATCGGCGATTGCCGAAGTCTTCGAGGCTTTCGGTTAGGCGGGCCTCTCCCATCCGGGGGCGCCCGGACGCAGGTCGATCCTGCTTGGAGCCGTTTACGCGTCTTCTTCCGGGCCTTCCATCGAGGCCGCGTCAGTCGACGCAGCAGCTCATGCTGCTTGCGGAGGGCGGGACATCGAGCGCCGGGTTTTCCGTGAAGAATCCGGTGGGATGAAGGGCGAAACCGGCGGTGATCACCGGCTGGACCGGGAAGTCCTCAGGGCGCGGAATATGGTGCAGACCGAAGCTGTGCCAGATCACGAGATCGGTATCGACCAGCGGGCGGTCCGAGGCCGTCCAGGCCGGCAATCCGTCGCCGCCGCTGCTCTGGTTGGGGTACCGGCCGGCCGCGTAGATCTCGTCGGGATGGTAGGCGGTGACCCAGAGCTGCCGGGTCATGAAGGCCGCGCGCCGGGTCACCATCGACTGGGGATGTGAGAAGGTGGGGATCGGGCTCAACGGCAGCAACTTGTAGGCGGTGGGCTGGCCCAGCCCGTTGCGAGCCTCGGCACTCTCGATCTTCCAGAAGCGCGCGGCGTTGAAGTCGACGTTGCGCTGCGCGCCCAGTTCGGTTGCCAGGACCGTCTGGCGCGTGGTGAAGGCATTGCCGTACGGATTGTCGGCGCCCATGGGCAACGCCACGGTGTCGACCTCGACGACACGGTTGCGCTCGCCGTCAACCGCCACGTCGAGGCGCATGTTGAAGACGTGCTGATGGTAGTGGGCATAGACGCCCGGCGACACGATCGTCCCATAATCCGGCGCTTCGCCGGGCCGCAGGCCGGCGGTGTTCATGATACCGGTCGCCTTCATCTCGAAGTGGATCGAGCCGTCCTGGTGGAAATACCAGAACGAGCCGTACTCATAGTTGCCGATGGTCGAGATCGACGATACGACCAGCCGCCGCGCGCGCCTCACGTCGACCTCGCCCGTGAACAGGTCGGTATGCTTCCACAGGATGCCGAAATCCTCCTCGTGCAGGCAGACCGCGCTCTCGATGCAGTAGGGATCGCCCTTGCTGTCGGCCAGCCAGGCGTCGAAGTAGCGGATGGCGCCGAGACAGTCGCAGCCCAGGGTCAGGGAATTGGCGAGCACGCCGATGCCGTACTCGCCGACATCGAAGGCATTCTTGCGAAAATGCCCGCCGCCGGGGTGTCCGTAGGGCACGACCATCTCGGACAACGCGGCCCGGTGCAGCACCGACCGCAGCCGTCCATCGTCCTCGTAGCCGATCGCATGCAGTACCAGCCCTTCACGGGCATTGAAGCCGACGCGGAAGCGCCACTTCTGCCAGCGTACCTCGTTGCCCTCGACGACGAAGCTCGGGCCGGCCGGCTGGACGATTTCCAGCGGCTTCACGTCATCGCGAAAAACGCTTCGATAGCGGGCGGCATAGTTGCGATCGGTCCTCGGGACGTCGGCTACGCCGTAATCGTCGACGCGCAGCACCTCGGCACGGTCGAGATCGACGACGGCACAGAGGCCCTCGATGGGGTGGGCGTAGCCGTTGTCGTTCTTCTCGCTGCGGTACCAGCAGAAAGTATGCGAGAGCCGCCGGCCCTCTTCGTCCGGCAGCCCGTAGTTGCCGGCCGACCAGGGGTCGACCTGGACGTTTTCGATGTCGGTTATGCCGCGCCGGGCCAGGGCCTCGCGGAAGCGGGGATCGGCCCGCGCCACCTCTCCGACCAGCGTTATGTCGTCGAGCAGGATGCGCGGCCGGACGCCGGGAACGTGCTGCCAGTCGACGACCTTGTCGGCGACGAGGTCCACCCGGGCCTCCCAGACCTGGCCGTTGGTGCGGTCGAAAGCGCAAACGAACGCCTCGCGGGGAAACGACGCACCCGCCCGGAAGTCCTTTACGACGCTCTTGTCGGGTTCGTGCAGGCTCACCGTTTCGAACATCATGCCCGGCCCGAGATCGTGTGCCGCTCGCACGGCAGCCGACGCCTGGCGTATCTCGTCGGGGGTCAATGGATCGAGCGGATGGCCGGGGGCCGCGTGCGTCAGAGTCTCGGCGATGGCATCGGGCATGGTCTTCCTCTCGACGCCATTGTCACGTCGGCGATCGCAGAGCGCAAGGAGCCCGCGTTCTGAGTTTGGACTCTTCCCGGTTTCGTGTGGGTGATTTGGAGGGCCGTGGCGGAGCGAGCTTGAGCATTGGATCGGCTTCACCCACTCAAGATGCCGGATCCTGCGGTTCGAATGGACTCGGCGCCGCCACTTTCAACGGTCCATCCGGGAAATGCGGGTCGAGAGGGCGACTAACAGTATTCGGCGCGGGCCTGCTTCGCTGCGGCGAACCCGTGCATGCCCATGTGCCACTGCAGCGCGACGATCATGCCCTTGATCGGCTGAAGCAGGCCGATCGACAGGATGATCACCAGCGGCCCCCAGACGGCGGCGTGGAACCAGTAGGACGGCTGGTGGGCGATCTCGACATACATCGCCAGCGGCACGACCAGATGCCCGACCAGGAAGATCGTCAGATAGGCCGGGAAATCGTCGGCGCGATGATGGTGCAGATCCTCGCCGCAGGCCGGACAACGATCGGCGACCTTTACGAAGGCGCGAAACAGCTTGCCCTCGCCACAGGCCGGGCAGCGTCCGAGCATGCCCCGCAGGAGATAAAGACCGCCCTTTTCAGCCATCACGTCCTCCATCGATTGTCGGCTTGTATATCCATACGGTGAGCCATACATTCAAGGACGCGGAGTGATATTGTATGGATTGGAACCCTACGCTTGATGCCAGCGGGCCGGTCTACGAGGGGATCGTGCAGGCGCTTGAGCGCGACATCGCCTCGGGTCGTCTCCATCGCGGGCAACGCCTGCCGACCCATCGCGCCCTTGCGGCTTTACTGGACGTGGACCTGACGACGGTGACGCGCGCCTACAACGAGGCGCGCCGCCGGGGCCTGACGGATGCAAAGGTCGGGCAGGGCACCTTCGTTGCGGAAAACCGTACCCGGCCGGCCAGCCGCGCCGCCGCCGGCATCGACGTCGACCTGTCGATGAACCTGCCGCCGTCGCCCATCGAGGCCGATCTCGAAGGTCGCATCATGCGGGGGCTGGCGGCCCTGCAGCGTGACCACGGCTTCTCCGATCTCCTGAGTTACCAGCAGGCGGGTGGCAGCACGGTCGACCGAGGCATTGCGGCCGACTGGCTGCGGCGGCGCGTTCCCACGATCGAAGCGGAACGGCTCGTCATCTCTCCCGGCACCCAGAGCGCACTGCTGGCAGTGCTGCTCGCGGTGACGCGGCCGGGCGACGTCGTGCTCACCGACCGGCTCACCTATCCCGGGTTCAGGTCGGCCGCCGCATCGCTGGGCGTTCGCCTTGTCGGTGTGGCTTCGGACGTCGAGGGCATGAACCCGCAGGCGCTCGGCGAGGCCTGCCGCCTGCACGCCCCCAAGGCGGTCTATCTCCTGCCGACGATTCACAATCCGACGACCACGACGATCGGTCCAGAACGTCGCGGGGAGCTTGCGGCGGTCATTCGCCGTCACGATCTGATGCTGATCGAGGACGACGCGTATGGAAGTTTCGAACCGAAGGCCCTGCCGATTTCGACGCTCATCCCCGAGCGCAGTTATCTCGCGATGACGCTGTCGAAATGCATGGCCCCGGGTTTGCGCGTCGCCCATGTGCTGGCGCCCGATCGCACGGCCGCATCGGGGATTGCCAATGCCTTGCGCACGGTGTCGCAGATGCCGGCGCCGCTGATGGTTGCACTGGTCTCGCGCTGGTTTGCCGATGGCAGCGCCGACGCCATCGTGTCGGCCGTCGCGACGGAGGCTGCGGCAAGACAGGGGCTGGCGATCAAGGCGCTATCGGGTCACAACTACGCCGCTCACTCCAAGGGGCTTCACGTGTGGCTGAAACTGCCGGCCACGTGGACCCGCGCGGAATTTGCGGCGCACGTTCAGCGACAGGGGCTTGCCGTGGTCACGAGCGACAGTTTCAGCGTCGATGGCGAGCCGGAGCACGCGATTCGCATCGCGCTGGGTGCGGCGCGCAGCCGCGCGGACCTCGTGGCGGCGCTGGATGTACTGGTCGTCGCATTGAAGTCGCCCGCTTACGCGTCGCGCATCGTCTAGGGAGAACGTGATGTTCGAGGGACTGGACGCCATCTTCCTCGCGAGACTGCAATTCGCTTTCACCGTCTCGTTCCACTTCATCTTCCCATCCTTCTCGATCGGCCTGGCGAGCTTCCTCGCCGTGCTCGAGGGGCTGTGGCTGTGGACCGGACGACAGGTCTATCTCGACCTCTTCAAGTACTGGCTGAAGATCTTCGCGCTCGCCTTCGGCATGGGTGTCGTGTCGGGCATCGTAATGTCCTACCAGTTCGGCACCAACTGGTCGGTGTTCTCCGACAAGGCAGGGCCGGTGATCGGCCCGCTGATGGCCTATGAGGTACTGACGGCCTTCTTCCTCGAGGCGGGCTTCCTCGGCGTCATGCTGTTCGGCATGAACCGTGTGGGCAAAGGGCTGCATTTCGCGGCGACCCTCGCCGTCGCGGTCGGGACCTTCTTCTCGGCCTTCTGGATCCTCTCGGCCAACAGCTGGATGCAGACGCCGGCCGGATACGCGATCAATGCGGGCGGCCAGTTCGTGCCGGCCGACTGGTGGGCGATCATCTTCAACCCGTCCTTTCCGTACCGCCTCGTGCATACGGTGTTCGGCGCCTATCTGACGACGGCACTTGTCGTGGGTGCCGTCGGCGCGTGGCATCTGCTGCGTACCAGATCTTCTGAAGGAGGGGCGAACGAGGGCGCGCGCGTCATGTTCTCGATGGCGATGGGCATGATCACCGTCGTGGCGCCGCTGCAGATCCTTGCCGGCGACCAGCACGGGCTGAACACGCTGGAGCACCAGCCCGTCAAGGTCATGGCCATGGAAGGCCACTTCAAGAGCTACCCCGACGGCGCGCCGCTGGTGCTGTTCGGCTGGCCGGACGAGGCCACGGGCAAGAACCTGTTCGCCGTCGAGATTCCCAAGGCCTCGTCGCTGATCCTGAAGCATTCGTGGGACGCGCCGCTGAAGGGGCTCGACACGGTCGACCGCAAGGACTGGCCGCCGGTGCCCGTCGTGTTCTGGGCCTTCCGCATCATGGTCGGCATGGGCATGTTGATGCTGTTGCTGGCAGCGTTCAGCCTGCTCGCGCGCGTGCGCAGGCGCCTTTACGACTGGCCGCTGCTGCATCGCTTCGCATTGGTGATGGGTCCGGCGGGCTTCGTCGCCGTCATCGCGGGGTGGGTGACGACGGAAGTCGGGCGTCAGCCCTATACGGTGTACGGCCTGCTGCGAACGGTCGATTCGGCGTCGGCGCTCGATGCGCCGGCAGTGGGGGCGTCGCTGCTCGCCTTCGTCGTCGTCTACTTCTTCGCCTTCGGCGCGGGCACCTATTACATCCTGAAGCTCATGTCCCATCCGCCGCATCGCGGCGAGGAGGGGCCGCGGCGCGACCAGCCGGTGCGGGCCGCGGGCATCACGCCTGCCCCGGCGGTGGCCGAGTCGCTCGCGACCGGCAAGGAGGCCTGATCATGCCGTTCGACCTGCCGATGTTCTTCGCCTTCATCATCGCCTTCGCCATCCTGGCCTATGTCGTCATGGACGGGTTCGACCTCGGTGTCGGCATCCTGTTCCCGTTCCTGCCGGTCGGCCGCGAGCGCGACAGCGCGATCAACTCTGTGGCGCCGGTCTGGGACGGAAACGAGACCTGGCTGGTGATGGGCGGAGGCGGCCTGCTGGCGGCCTTCCCGCTGGCCTACGGCATGATCCTCTCGGCGCTCTATGCGCCCATCATCGCCATGCTGCTGGCGCTGGTCTTTCGCGGCGTGGCCTTCGAGTTCCGCTGGCGCGACCCGCGTCATCGCCCGCTGTGGGACGTGGCCTTCACCGGCGGCTCGATCGTGGCGGCGCTGGCGCAGGGCATCACCCTGGGCGCGCTGCTGCAGGGAATTGCCGTCCAGAACCGTACCTATGCCGGCGGCTGGTTCGACTGGCTGACACCGTTCAGCCTGCTGGTGGGCGTGAGCCTTGTCTGCGGCTATGCGCTGCTGGGCTCGACCTGGCTCGTGATGAAGAGCGAGGGCTCGCTTCAGGAGCGTTGCCATCGGATGGCTTTTCGCCTGGGGATCGCGACGATCGTGGCAATGGCGGCGGTGAGTGCCGCCACGCCCTTCCTGCGCGACGCCTACTGGATGCGCTGGTTCGCCTGGCCGCAGGTTCTGTTCACCGCCCAGGTGCCGGTCCTGGTGGCGATCGTCACCTTCGTGCTGTTCTGGAGCCTGCGTCGCGGGCACCACTACACGCCGTTCCTGATGGCGCTTGCGCTGTTCGGCCTGGGCTTGGCGGGCCTCGGGATCAGCCTCTATCCCTTCGTTGTGCCGCCGTCGGTTTCGATCTGGGATGCCGCCGCGCCGGATGACAGCCTGAAGTTCATGCTGCCCGGCGTGCTGATCATGGTGCCGATCATCCTCGCCTACACCGGCTATTCCTACTGGGTGTTCCGAGGCAAGACCGGCCACGAGGGCTATCACTGATGGGCTGTCAGTGATGCCCGGGCCACGTCAGTGGCTGTGGTTTGTCGGCCTGTGGGCTGCCGGCGTCGGCGTCACGGCTCTGGTCGGCTACGCCATCAAGCTCTGGCTGAGATAAACCGCCTCACGTCGTGCGGCGGGTGGGACGACAGTTGAAGGCGAGGGGATTGCCGGCGGTTTCCCGCAGAGTGGCGAGATCGTCGCGGCCGGCCCATTCGGTGCTCGTACTGGCATAGCGGAAGCCCGGCGCGTTGCCCTGGTATTCGAGGCGCCACGTCCGATCGCCGAGCGTCACCGAGGCGCGGTTCTTGGCATAGACCACCGACACTTCCTTGCGGCCATCGCACAGGTAGGCAATGCCCGTCGGCGTCGCTTCGTCGGGTGACGGCCGCGGAATCGTGCTGGTCAACGGCTGGTCCCTCGGGGCGCAGCCGCCAATCAGGATCAACGCGAGAATCGACAGGCGCTTCATGGTGCGCTTTCCTCCTGGGCTGACCATAGCAAATCGCCGAGGAGACGGAATGGCCCTGTTCAAGCTGCGCGACGGCGCCGAACTCTACTACGAGGTTCATGGTACCGGCCCTGCGCTGTTTCTCGTCGCTGGACTGGGCGGCGATGGCCGCTGGTGGGGCGACAACGTGTCCGAGCTGGCGAAGAATTTCACCGTCGTCGTGCACGATCACCGCGGCACCGCGCGCAGCAGCCTGTCGAGGATCGACTACAGCGTCGAGCAGATGGCCGACGACGCGCTGCAGCTCATCGAGGGGCTGGGGTACGACAAGGTCCACTGGTGCGGACACTCGACCGGTGGGGCGATGGGCCAGATCCTGGCGATCGACCATCCCGGACGGATCGATCGGCTGGTGCTGAGCGCCACGTGGGCGAAGACGGACGTCTTCTTCCGCCGGCTGTTCGAGATGCGCTCGCTGATGCTGCGCGAACTGGGGCCGGCGGCGTACCTGAAGTCGAGCGCACTGGCGCTCAATTCGCCCGCCTGGGTGCGCGATCACGATGCCACCCTCGTGGCCGCCGAGGCGAAGGCGCTGGAGACCATTCCCGTTCCCGAGATCGTCCTGTCGCGCATCGCCGCCATCGTGGCCCATGACCGGCGCGAGCAGTTGCAGCAGGTGACGGCACGCACCCTGGCCGTCTGCGCCCGCGACGACACGGTGACGCCGCTCTATTTCACCGAGGAACTGGTGCGCCTGATTCCGGGCGCTCGCGCCTATGTGCTGCCGGACGGCGGCCATGCATATCCGAACGTGCACGGCGCGGAGTTTCGTCGTGTAATGACCGCCTTCCTGCTGGAGTCCTGACCGCCATGAAAATCGAACCGCTGATCGCCGCCGCCGCCGCCGAGTTGACCGCCCTCCGGCGCGACATCCATGCGCACCCCGAGCTTGGTTTCGAGGAGGAGCGGACCAGCACCATCGTGGCCCAGAAGCTGAAGGAGTGGGGCTGCGAGGTCACGACCGGCATCGGCAAGACCGGCGTCGTCGGCACCATCCGCGTCGGCAACAATCCGCGTGCCATCGGCTTGCGCGCCGACATGGACGCGCTGCCGATGGACGAACTGAACACGTTCGACCATCGCAGCCAGCACAAGGGCCGCATGCATGCCTGCGGTCATGACGGACACACCGCGATGCTGCTGGGCGCCGCGAAGTATCTCGCGGCGACCCGCAACTTCGACGGCACCGTGCACCTGATCTTCCAGCCGGCCGAGGAGGGCCGCGGCGGCGCCGAGGCGATGGTCAAGGACGGGCTGTTCCAGAAGTTCCCCTGCGAGATCATCTTCGGCATGCACAACAGGCCGAAGCTCGATGTCGGCAAGTTCGCCATCCGCTCGGGCCCGCAGATGGCGGGCGGCGGCCTGTTCGACATCCACATCACCGGCAAGGGAGCGCATGGCGCGCGCCCCGAAACCGGCATCGATCCGGTCATCATCGCCACGCAGATCATCTCGGCGCTGCAGAGCGTCGTGTCGCGCAACGTGGCGCCGCTCGATTCGGCGGTGATCTCGGTCACCCAGATGCACTCGGGCGACGCCTACAACGTGATCCCGCAGGAGGCCGTCCTGCGCGGCACGATCCGCGCCTTCCGCAAGGAGACGATGGCGCTGATCAAGGAGCGAATCGAAACCATCTCCAGCGGTATCGCGCAGACGTTGGGCGGCAGCGCCAAGGCCGATGTGCGCATCGCCTTCCCGCCGCTGGTGAACGACAAGGATGCCGTGAAGTTCATCGCCGACGTGGCGGCCGAGATCGTGGGCCCGGAGAACATGAACCGCGAAGGTCCGTTCGTGATGGCTTCCGAGGACTTCTCCTACATGCTCGAGCAGGTGCCGGGCGCCTTCATCAACATCGGCAATGGCGGCGGCGAGGGCGGCTGCGAGGTCCACAATCCCAGCTACGACTTCAACGACGAGGCGCTCACCCTGGGCTCGACCCTGTGGGCGCGCGTGGTCGAGACGCGGCTGGCGAAGGATCCGCGGTGAGCACCGCCGGCGACGGCACCAGCCGGCACTGGCTCCTGCGGGAACTGCCCTATGTGGCGATGCTGGCGCTGGCCGTCGGCGGCGTCATCCTGACGGGATTCCGCGGTCCCACGACCTATGCCTACTGGATGGTCCTGGCGCCGATCTATGGTCTGGCCTGCGTGATGTCGGGATGGCGGGAAGTCGACAAGACGGCCGATCACCTGCGGCTCATCGTGACACAGTCACTCCACTGGCTCGCCTTCCTGGCGGCGATGTGGCTGATGTTCCTGCCCGAGGTGCGCGGCGTGGTGAACGACAATGCGACCAGCCTCGCGCTGCTGATCCTGCTGGCGCTCGGCACTTTCGTGGCGGGCGTTCACGCGCGGGTCTGGCGCATCTGCCTGGTCGGCCTGTTCCTCGCTTTGTCGGTGCCGGCGGTGGCGTGGATCCAGGATTCGGCCATGCTGCTGCTGGTCGGCTCGTTACTGGTCGTCGCGGTCGGCGGCGCCTTCTGGTGGCTGTGGCGGCGGGAGAGGCGCGCATCGTGACGGATCGCGCCAAGGTCGTCCTCTGGAGCGACTATGTGAGCCCCTACGCCTTCGTCGCCAAGGCGTGGGCCTACCAGCTCGAGGTGGACTACGAGATCGATTTCGAATGGCGGCCCTATACGCTCGACATCGCCTCGTTCCAAGGCTCGGTAGAGCAACGCGATCCGCATCACTGGCGCCGCGTGCGCTATGCCTACATGGATGCGCGCCGCTTCGCCAACAAGCAGGGCCTGACCCTGATGGGACCGAAGAAGATCTACGACGCACGGGCGATCAACGCCGGCATGCTCTACGCCCAGCAGCACGGCGTCTTCCGCGCCTATAACGATCTTGCCTTCGACCGCTTCTGGCGACGGGATCTCGATCCGGAAAGTATCGAGGCCGTCAGTGCGGCGCTCGAACAGGCCGGCGCGCCGCCCGGCTTCGCCGCCTTTCTCGAAGGCGAAGGGGGAGCCCGGCACGACGCGCTCCGCGCCGAGGCCGAGGCCTCGGGCATTTTCGGCGTGCCGAGCTTCGTCCTCGATGGCGAGATTTTCTGGGGTGGCGATCGAGTCTTTCTTCTGCGCGAAAGACTCGACGAAAAAGGCGTGCTGCGCCGGCGCTAGCCTTCCGCGCGGTCGAGCGTGCGTTCGACCCGCTCGTGCAGGTTCTTCACCTCGCCTCGCTGCTTGCGCGCCCGTTCCTTGATCTGGCGCTTGGCGCGCCGGAACGCATCGTTCACCGCGAAGGTCGGATCGGCGAATCGCTCATCGTCGTGCGACATGTGGTCGATGTTCACGTCGATGTGCCCCGGCAGCGCGATATGGATGTTGACGCTGAAAAGGTTGCTGGTGCGGTGATGGCGATCGGGAACCCGCACGACCACCTGGCAGGAGGTCAGCCGGCCATGAAGCTTCTCGAGCGTGTCGATATGTTCGGAGATGAGCGTGTTCAACGCTTCGCTCGGCGTGCCGCCCTGGTAGCTGATCCGTACCGGTGTTTCCATTTCAGCCTCCGCTTCTGTTCGCTCCCCCGCACATCAAACGTAACACATCGGGAAGGGGTTGCGGCTTCTATCGAGGGCGTCCCGGCCGCCGTCATTCCAAGACATAGGGCTCCATTGCCGCGCACCACAGGGGGGGCGCGGCAGAATTTATTCGAGGCCTGGTCTGGCGGAGCGGGGGCGAAGGTTCACGGACGGCCATATGCTTGGCCGGCCGGAAGCGCAAAGAGGGTAAACGTAAGAGGAAAACGTCGCGACGGGCAAACCAGCGAAGCTGGAGAGCGGGGCTAGTCGCCCGCCGCGACGGCCGTGGCGTCGTCCTTTGCCGGACGCACCACGCGATGGCTCACCATGCGGTGATGAAGCGTGCGGACCGTGTCGCTGCCGCGGGTCAGGCATACCCATGGGAGGATACCGTGCACGAAACAGGCGAGCGAGCCGATCAGCATTCTGGCGCCGAACCCGAAGGCCATGCCCATATGCTGGAAGTAGGTCTCGTTGACCGAGGCGGGATGTTCGGTGAAGCGGCGGATCATGAAGGGAATTGTACCGAGCGGGGCCGGAAACAGCTTGCTACCTTTGCGCCAGTGCCGCCAAAGTTGAGCATCTCATTCCTCGGAAAGGTCTATGGCCGGAAAATTCATACTGGATTCCTTCGACAAGAAGATTCTGGATTGCCTGCAGGACAGCGCCGACATGCCACTGGCCGAGGTCGCCAAGCGAGTCGGCCTGTCGACGACGCCGTGCTGGCGACGCATCAACCGGCTGCAGGAGGAGGGCATCGTGCGGTCGCGGGTGGCGCTGCTCGACCGCAAGGCGGTCAATGCCGGCGTCACCGTCTTCGTGGCGGTGCGCACCGCACAGCACAGTGCCCAGTGGCTGACCCGTTTCGCCAAGGCCATCGCCTCGTTCCCCGAGGTCATGGACTGCTATCGCATGAGTGGTGAAATCGACTATCTGATCCGGCTCGCACTGCCCGACATCGAGGCCTACGACGCCTTCTACAAGCGCCTGATCGCCAAGATCGAGCTGTCCGACGTGACCTCGATGTTCGCCATGGAGGAAATAAAGTCCACCACGCGGCTGCCGTTGAACTACCTGCCCTAGTTGCGGGCTCTGGCCTCCCGCGCCGGCGGGCCTTAGGATCGCGCCCGTTTGAATGACAAGATCGCAGGGGAAACGATGAATACGGGCCCGAATACAGGCAAGAACCGCAAGAAGGTGCTGATCGTCGGCCGCATGCCGGAGGCGGGAATCGACGTTCTCAAGGCGCGCGACGACGTCGACTACGAGATCCTGACCGACGACACGGTGCCGTCGCTGCACCCGAAGCTCGCGGACGCGAATGCCGTGACCCTCGGCGCCACGCCCTTCCGCCAGGCCGAACTCGACGTGGCACCCGGCATGATGGTGGTGGCCCGTCTCGGCGTCGGCTTCGATGCGGTCGAGATCCCGGCGCTGAACAAGCGCAAGATCCCGCTCATGACGACCGGCATCGCCAATTCGGTCTCCGTGGCTGAGCACGCGATGTACATGCTGCTCGCCTCGGCGCGGCTGGTGAAGAAGTACGACCGGTTCGTGCGTGAGAAGGGCTGGGGCCAGCGCCTCTCCGACCTGCCGGCCGATCTCTCGGGCAAGACCATCCTGGTCGTCGGCATGGGCCGCATCGGCTCGCGCACGGTGAAGCGCTGCGTCGCCTTCGACATGGAAGTCTTCGTGCTCGATCCGAACATCTCCGAGGCCGACATCCAGAAGGCCGGCGCCACCAAGGTGACCGACCTCAAGGCGATCCTGCCCAAGGTCGATTTCGTGTCGGTGCACTGCCCCAAGGCCCCCGAGACGATCAACATGTTCAACAAGGAGACGCTGGGCCTCATGAAGCCCGGCGCCTTCCTGGTGAACACCGCGCGCGGCGGCATCGTCAACGAGGATGCGCTGTACGAGGCGCTGAGCACCGGCAAGCTGCGCGGCGCGGGTCTCGACGTGCTCGACAAGGAGCCGCCGGATCCGGCGAACAAGCTGTTCACCCTGGAGAACGTGATCTTCAGCCCGCACATGGCGGGTGTCACCAAGGAGGCGAGCGACCGCATGGCCGTCACCGCCATCGAGAACATCCTGAGCGTGTTCGACGGAAAGCCCAACGCGGCGAACTGCGTGAACAAGGAAGTGCTGGGCTAGGAGCCCGCACAAAGGCGGAGTGTGGATATGCGGCATCGGTCGGAAGCGACCGGTGCCGCAGCTTTTTGAGGGGATATCGATGAAGTATGGACCGCTTGGCCGCTCGGGCCTGATTGTGAGCCGGATCTGTCTCGGCGGGAATTCGTGGGGCGCCAAGGGCCGGCGCGGCTGGGGCAAGTTCGACGAGTCGGAAGCACCGGCCTATTTCAAGCGGGCGCTCGACGTCGGCATCACCTTCTTCGATACCGCCGACACCTATAATTTCGGCCGCTCCGAGGAGATCATGGGCGCCACGCTCATGAAGATGGCGAAGCGCGAGGACTTTGTGCTGTCGACCAAGGTCGGCATCCGCATGAGCGAGAACCAGAACGATGTCGGCACCGGCCGCAAGCATCTGATGGCCTCGGTCGACGCCCAGCTCAAGCGCCTGCAGACCGACTATATCGACCTCTACCAGGTCCATCGGCTCGATCCGCACACGCCGATCGAGGAGACGATGTATTCGCTCGACCAGATCGTGCGCTCGGGCAAGGTGCGCTACATCGGCGGCTCGACCATGCCGGCCTACAAGTTCGCGCAGATGGTCATGATGGCCGACTGGAAGGGTTACGCACGGCCCATTGCGATGCAGAACCTCTACAACCTGATCCAGCGCGAGGAAGAGCATGAGATGAACCGGCTCTGCCATGAGCAGGGCGTCGGTCTCATCCCCTATTCGCCGCTGGCGCGCGGCTTCCTCGCCGGCAACCGCAACAAGGACGGCGGCGGCACCACAGAGCGGGCGAAGAACGATACGGTCGTCAAGGACGGCACCTATCGCGATTGCGACTGGGAGATCGTCGAGCGGCTGAAGAGGATTGCCCGGGAGAAGGGCTGCACGCCGGCCCAGGCGGCGCTCGCCTGGCTGCTGCACAAGCCCTACATGGGCTCGCCGATCATCGGCGCCACCGATCTCGACCAGCTGACTTCAGCCGCCAAGTCGACCGAGATCTCGCTCACGCCTGAGGAGTGCAAGGAGCTCGAGGCGCCCTATCAGTTCCGGGTTTCGCCGGTCAACTGAGCGCGCCGGCCGATCGCGGCGGAGAACCAGAAGGCCAGCAGCGGCAGCACGATGGCGGCCGCCCAGAAGACGGGCGGCGCGCCCCAGCGATCGACGATCGGCGCCGCGATGGGCACGCCGATCGCCTGCCCCAGGAACAGGCAGAGTGCGAACAACGCCATGCCGGCGCCGCGGGCTTCCGGCGCCATCTGTGTGCCGTTGGTCTGCAGCGTGTTGTGGAACATGTAGAACGACACGCCCGACAGGACGATGGCGGCGAACTCGACCTCGGCGGTCGGCGCCAGCGCCATGGCCGCGAAGGCGATGCCCAGCCCCGTGCCGCCCCAGGTGCAGAGGCCGCGCTCGCCCAGGATGCGCACGAGATGGTGCGCCACCATCACATAGAGGAAGCCGCCGGCGCCGAAGGCCGCAACCGCGAGCCCAATGGCCGCGAAGCCCAGGCCGAAGCGCTGGTGCAGGTCGGCCCCGACGAAGGTGAAGGCGCCCCAGAAGGCGCCGCCCTCCAACGCCACGACCAGGATCACCGTGAGCGCCCAAGGCCGCCGTACAACGCGGACCATCTGGCCGATCATCGAGCCTGCCGCGCGCTCACCCGGACGGGCGATGTCGGGCCGGGCGCGCATGACCGCGAACAGGGCGCCGCCGGCCAGGATGTAGATCGCGGCCAGCACCCAGAAGACCGAGCGCCAGCCCAGCCAGTCGCCGAGGGCCCCGCCCAGCGCCGATCCTGTCATCAGGCCGAGTGTCTGGCCGGTGAGGAAACGGGCCAGCGTCGCCTGCCGCTTCTCGTAGCTCACATTGTCGCCGACCCAGGCGATGGCGAGCGGGATGATCGCCGAGCCGGTAACGCCCGTCAGGAAGCGCGCCAGGGTGAGCATGCCCAGCGACGCCGACACGGCGCTCAGCATGCAGCAGAGGGCGGCCCCGATGCAGGCGATGGCGACGACGGGCATCTTGCCGTAGCGGTCGCCGAACGGGCCATGGACCAGCACGAAGACGCCGTTGGCGAACAGGAAGGCGGTGGCGGCGATCGAGGCCGCGCCGACGGTGACCCCGAAGGCGGCGGAGAGCTGGACCAGCAGCGGGTCGATGACGCGCATGTTGGCCGCCGACGCGAAGGCTGCGACCGACAGGAGCACGATGGCGATCGTGGGAGCAGAACCGGAGGCGGACCGCGGCGGGGCGGCGGGGGAAGGCATCGGCTGGGGGCTTACCGGCTCGGACCTGCAAAAGAAAGGTCTCTCGGCGGGACCCAGCAATGACCTATGGTGGTGGGATGACGGAAGAACTCCTCGCGCTCGCCCGCGACCCGCAAGCCTGGGCCGCGCTCGCGACCCTCGTGGTCATGGAAGTCGTGCTCGGCATCGACAACCTGATCTTCATCTCCATCCTGACCAACAAGCTGCCGGAGGAGAAGCGGTCCGGCGCCCGGCGCATCGGCATCGGGCTGGCGGTGTTCCTGCGGCTTGCCCTGCTGGGCAGCGTCGCCTTCATCGTCCAGCTCACCTCGCCGCTCTTTTCACTATTCGGGTATGGATTTTCCTGGCGCGACCTCATCCTGATCGGCGGCGGCCTCTTCCTGATCTACAAGGCGACCAGCGAGATTCATGACCATGTCGCAGCCGACCATGAGGAGAAGGAAGTGTCGGTCGGCAGCGCCGCGCGCGTCACGGTCGCAGGCGTGATCGGCCAGATCCTGATCCTTGACCTGGTCTTCTCGCTCGACAGCATCATCACCGCCGTCGGCATGACCGACCATATCCCGATCATGGTGATCGCCGTCGTCGTGGCGGTCGTCCTGATGCTGGCCGCAGCCGACGGTTTGGCGAAATTCATAGGCAACAACCCGACCATCGTCATGCTGGCGCTGGGCTTCCTGCTGATGATCGGCATGACCCTGATCGCCGACGGCATGGGTATGCACGTGCCCAAGGGCTACATCTACGCTGCGATGGCCTTCTCGGGGCTGGTCGAGGGGCTGAACATGCTGGCGCGTCGCGCGCAAAGCAGACGTCCGTTGCGCAAGCGACCGCGCTGACGCGCTGACAAGGGACGGCGGGAAGGGTTAAGCTTCCCGCCATGAAGCTCAAGGATCAGGTAGCCATCGTCACCGGTGCGGCCTCCGGAATAGGCGCCGCGACCGCCAGGCTGTTCGCAACCGAAGGCGCAAAGGTCGCGCTGGTCGATCTCGACGAGGCGGGGTTGGCGAAAGTCGCCGCCGAGATCGGCGGCCAGACTCTCGTCATCCCGGCCGACGTCAGCAGCAACGACCAGGCGCGCGCCGGCGTGGCAAAGGTCCTCGAGAAATGGGGCCGCCTCGACGTGCTGGTGACGGCGGCCGGCGCCTCGTTCGGCGGCACCGTCGACAAGATCGACGAGGCGACCTGGGACCGCACCTTCGCAATCAATGTGAAGGGCACCTTCCTGTGGGTCCATCACGCCATCCAGCCGATGATCGCCGCCAAATCCGGCGCCATCGTCACCCTGGGCTCGCAGCTCGCGCAGTCGAGCCTCGGCACCAACGTGGCCTACATCGCCTCCAAGGGCGCGATCGTCTCCTTCACCAAGACCGTCGCCGTCGACCATGCCGCCCAGGGCATCCGCATCAATGCGCTGATGCCCGGCGTCATCGACACGCCGATGCCGGCCCGCTCGCTGAAGCGGCAGCCCGACCCGGAAGCGGCGCGCGCCTTCTGGAAGGTGCGCCATCCGATGGGCCGCATCGGCCAGCCGGAAGAGGTTGCCAAGGCGGCGCTCTTCCTCGCCTCTTCCGATTCTTCTTTCACCACGGGATCGCTGCTGTTCGTCGACGGCGGCTGGACGGCGCACTGACCATGACCAGGAAGCTCACACCGGCGCAGGTCGAAGGCTATGCGCGCGATGGCTATGTCTGCCCGGTAGACGCTTTCTCGACCGAGCGCACGCGGGCCTGGCGCGACAGGCTCGAGGCCTTCGAGCGCGCCCAGGGCCAGAAGCTGACGCGCGGCCATAACTTCAAGCCGCACCTGCTGTTTCCCTGGGTCGATGAAATCGTGCATTCGCCCGAGGTGCTCGATGCCGTCGAGGATCTGATCGGGCCCGACATCCGGCTGTTCCATCTCAGCGTCTGGCCCAAGGACGCAGGCTCCGGCACCTATGTGAGCTGGCACCAGGATGCGACCTACTTCGGGCTGGAACCCGCCTGCCATGTCACGGCCTGGGTTGCCCTCTCGGACGCGCCGGTCGAGGCGGGCTGCATGGAGGTCGTGCCGGGTTCGCACAAGCTCGGCCAGCTGCCGCACGCGGAGATGCAGGACCCGGAGAACCTTCTGTCGCGCGGCCAGGAGCTGGCGGGTGACTTCGATCGCAGCCGGACGGCCTTCATGCCGGTGAAGGCGGGCCAGTTCTCGCTGCACCATACCCATCTCGTGCACAATTCGCGGCCCAACCGCTCGAACGACCGGCGCATCGGGTTGGGAATCAGCTACATCCCGACCTCGGCACGTTGCACCTCCTCGACGCGGGTCAGCGCCATGCTGGTGCGCGGCGAGGACAGATACGGCCACTTCGACGACGAGCGCCGGCCGCTGCAGGACGCAGGACCCGAGGAACGCGCCTTCCACGCCGAGGCGGTCGACAGGTTCCGACGAATGAACACCGAGCAGACCGACAACAAGGTTGCGGTCGTCAAGAGGTAGGAATGCACACGATCAGGCTGCCGTACCACGACCGCTATCCCTATTCGCCGATCACCGAGCGCAAGGACTATTCGTGGCCCGAGGGCAAGCGGCTTGCGGTCTATCTCGGCCTCAACATCGAGCATTTCGCCTTCGGTGCGGGCGAGGGGCATCTCCTCACCGTCGCCAACCCGCCGCCCGATCCGCGCACCTTTGCGTGGCGCGATTACGGAAATCGGGTTGGCGTGTGGCGTCTGCTGGAGATGTTCGACGAGCTCAACCTGCCCGCCGCGCACCTGATCAACACGACGGTGTTCGACTATGCGCCGCAGATCGTCGACGCGCTGAAGGCGCGCGGCGACGAGTTCATCGGCCATGGCCGCACCAATGCCGAGCGCCATGGCGGCATGTGGGAGGCCGACGAGAAGCGCTTCTTGCAGGAGATCAGCGATTCGATCGAGAAGGCTTCGGGCAAGCGGCCGCGCGGCTGGATGGCGCCGTGGATGGCCTCGACCCGGGTTACGCCCGATCTGCTCAAGGAGACCGGCTACGACTTCCTGATGGACTGGCCCAACGACGACCAGCCGATCTGGATGAAGACCCGCTCCGGCCCGCTGATGAGCGTGCCCTATCCGATCGAGGTCAACGACAGCCCGCAGGTGCTGGTGCGCCATCACAGCGGCGAGGAGTTCCGCGACATGATCATCGGCCAGTTCGAGGAGCTGCTGCGCCAGTCTGCGAAGCAGCCGCTGGTCTGCGGCATCGCGCTCCACACGATGATCGTGGGCCAGCCCTACCGGCTGCGGGCGCTGCGCGAGGCGCTGCAGCATATCGTAAACCATCCGCAGAAGGACAAGGTCTGGTTCACGCGGCCCAGCGACATCTACGATCACTGCGCCGCGCTGCCGGCTGGGACGATGACGCCACCGCCCTTGTGAGCGCGCGATGACGGCCGTCGCGATGGCCGGCTGGCTGGCGCAGGCCGGCCTGCGCAACATGTCGCTGGGGGAGCTGGTCGACGGCTTTGGCAGGCGACTCAATGACGCCGGATTGCGCGTCGAACGCATGTTCGTCGGCATGAACACGCTGCATCCCATGGTGCGGGCGCGCAGCCTGATCTGGAATTCGGGCGAGGGTGTCGCACGGCATTTCGAGTTCGGCCACGCCGATGTCGATACGGCGCTGACCAGCAGAGCCCTTTTGCCGCGATGCTGCGCGATGGCATCGCCGAGCTGCGACAGCATCTCGACGCCGCCGATGATCTGCCCGACATCCCCGTGTTCGACGAGCTGCGCGGCGCGGGCATGACCGAGTGGATGGGCTGGGTGCAGCCCTTCGGCGAGCTGACGCCGCAGGTCGGCAGCCCGACCGAAGCGGATCATGCCGAGCGGCTGTGGCTCGCCGTTTCGGCCGCGACCGACCGTCCGGGCGGCTTTTCCGACGAGGACGTCGCGCTCCTGCGTGAGGTGCTGCCGGTCTTCGCTCTTGCCGTGAAGGCTACCAGCCTGCGCGGCATCGGCCACGGATTGCTTGCGGCCTATCTCGGCAACGACCCCGCGAGTCGCGTTCTGGCCGGCACCGTACTGCGCGGCGAAGTGCAGAGTGTCGAGGCCGTGGTGCTCTTCACCGACCTTCGGGGCTTCACGGCGCTCGCCGATACGATGCCCGGGCGCGAGCTGATCGCGCTGCTCGACGATTACTTCAACTGCATGGTCCAGCCGATCGTCGCGCACGGCGGCGAGGTGCTGAAGTTCATGGGCGACGGCATGCTGGCGGCCTTCGCGGTGATCCTCGACGACCGGGCCGAGGTCTGCGCCGCTGCGCTGGCGGCCGCAGAGGAAGTGCTGGCCCGCGTCGATGCGCTGAACGGGGAGTGGCGAGACGCCGGACAACCCGCAACGTCGCTCGACATCTCCCTGCATACCGGCCGTGTCCTGTACGGCAATGTCGGCTCCGATACGCGGCTCGATTTCACCGTGATCGGTCCCGCGGTCAACGAGGCCTCGCGCATCGAGGCACTTTGCGAGCCGCTCGGCCAGGCGCTGCTGATGTCGCAGGCCTTCGCCGAAGCGGCGACCGCAAGCCGCGACCGGCTGGTCTCACTCGGCCGCCATCGCCTGCGGGGCGTCCGCGAGGACACGGAGCTGTTTGGTTTAAAGGTTTCGTCGTCTCGACCGTAGCCTCGCGCAGCGAGGCTACGGTCGAGACGACGAGCCTTTTTAACGCCCGTAAACCGCGCTCTCGAAGGCGTAGAAGAGCGGCAGCGCCTTCACGTCGGCGAAGGGCAGGACCTGGCTCATGTAGACGCCGCCCAGTCGTTTCCTGCGGTCGATCCAGTAGTAGGTGTTCGGCAGGCCGGCCCAGGAGAGGCTGCCGGGCGAGCGGCCGGTCGGCGCCTCTTCGTCGTTGATCATGAAGCTGAGGCCCCACTTCTTCGTGACGCCGGGGAAGAATTCGGCATCGTTGGACAAAGCCGGCATCACGGTCTTGAGCAGGCACACCGTCGAATCGCCCATCGCGTTGCCCGCCATCGCATCGACCGTTTCGGGCTTCATGACCGCCTCGCCGCGCGCCGACCTGCCGTCGTCCAGCACCATGCGGACGAACTTCAGGTAGTCGTTGGCCGTCGAGTAGAGACCGCCGCCGCCCGCCTCGAACTCGGGATCCTGCGGGACCTCGCGCTTGAGGTCGGCGACGAGGCTTCCGTCGGCCTTGCGGTGATGGACGCGGGCCATGCGGGCGCGCATCGCCGGCGTGAGGCGGAAGCCGGTGCTGTCCATGCCGAGCGGTCCGAACAGATCGTCGTGCATCACCTGGCCGAGCTTTCGGCCCGTCACCGCCTCGACCATCTTGCCGGCCCAATCGATGCCGATTCCGTATTGCCAGCGGGCGCCGGGATCGAACAGCAGGGGTGTCGTCAGCGATTTGTCGAGGCCGGTGCCGATGGTCGGCACATCCATGACCTCGCGATACCGCAGGATTTCCGGATTCCAGATGTCGTAGCCGAAGCCTGCGGTGTGCGTCAGCAGATGACGCAGGGTGATGTCGCGCACGGGCTTGCGCAAGCGCGGCTTGCCTTCCGCATCGAAGCCTTCCAGCACCTGCACTTCGCCGAGATACGGGATCACATCCCGGGCCGGCGCATCGAGCTTCAGCGTGCCGCGCTCGACCTGCTGCATCGCAACGGCGCCGGTGATGGCCTTGGTCATGGAGGCGATCCACACGACGGTGTCGGGTGTCATTCCGGCATCCTGGCCCAGCACCGCCTTGCCGAAGCCGCCCTCGTAGATCGTGCCGTTTCCGTCGGTCGCGACGGCGGCGACGCCGGGCACGTCGCCACGCTGCACGGCTTCGCTCAGGATCGCATCGATGCGCGCCTTCATGTTTTCGCTCCTGCAAGGCCAACCGTGTCGAGTGCGAAGGCGTAGCCGATCGCCACCTCGTCGAGGCGGGAGAACCGGCCCGATGCGCCACCATGACCCGCACCCATATTGGTGTGCAGGATGACCGGCCCGCCGCCCGTCATGGTCGCGCGCAGCCGGGCCACCCATTTGGCGGGCTCCCAATAAGTCACGCGCGGGTCGGTCAGGCCCGCCATCGCCAGGATGGCCGGATAATGTTGCGCCGTTACGTTGTCGTAGGGCGAGTAGGAGCGGATGTAGTTGAACGCCGCCGCGTCGGTGATCGGATTGCCCCATTCGGGCCATTCCGGCGGGGTGAGCGGCAGCTTGTCGTCGAGCATGGTCGCCAGCACGTCGACGAACGGCACCTCGGCGAGGATGCCGGCAAACAGGTCGGGCGCCCGGTTGGCGACTGCGCCCATCAGCATGCCGCCGGCGCTGCCGCCATGGCCCACGATGCGTCCGGCCGACGTGTACTTGGCCTGGATCAAGGCGTGCCCGGCCGCGACGAAATCGTCGAACGTGTTGGTCTTCTTCTCGCGTTTGCCCTCGAGATACCACGACCAGCCCTTGTCGGAGCCGCCGCGGATATGGGCGATGGCATAGACGAAGCCGCGATCGACCAGCGACAGGCGGTTGGCCGAGAAGGACGCCGGCATTGCCATGCCGTAGGAGCCGTAGCCGTAGAGCAGGAGCGGTGCGCGGCCGTCGTGCACCAGGTCGCGACGATGCAGGATCGACACCGGCACCTCGGCGCCGTCGCGAGCGACGGCGATGATGCGCGTCGTGACATAGGCGGCGGGATCGTGACCCGACGGAATCTCCTGGCGTTTGCGCAAGGTCCGCCGCTGCGTCGCCATGTCGTAGTCATAGACTTCGCTCGGCGTCGTCATCGACGAGTAGGCAAAGCGCAGGGTCGTCGTGTCGAACTCGTACCCGCCGATCATGTCGAGCGAATAGGCGGTCTCGTCGAAGGAGATCGTATGTTCGGCCCCAGTCACCAGATCGCGGATCACGATCGAGGGCAGGGCGTTGGTACGCTCCAGCCGCACGAGATGGCTGGCATAAAGATCGATGCCCAGGATGTAGGTGCCCGGCCGGTGCGGCACCAGCTCGCGCCAGTTGGCGCGCTGCGGGGCGGCGAGTGGCGCGGTCGCGATCCGGAAATCGATGGCGCCGCCCTCGTTGGTGAGGATGAACAGCTCGTCACCGCGATCGGCCACGCTGTAGCGCGCGCCCTTCTCACGCGTCGCGATCAGCCGCGGTTCGGCATCAGGCGAGGAGAGGTCGATCAGCCGTTCCTCGGTCGTGTCGTGGTCGCCACCCGAGATGACGCAGAAACGGCCACTGTCGCTTTCGCCGATGCGGGTGAACCAGCCGATGTCCTGCTCCTCGTAGACGAGGACGTCGTTGGCCTGCGCCGTGCCCAGCCTGTGCCGGTAGACCTTCAGCGGACGATGATTCTCGTCAATGCGGACGTAGAAGAAGAACGAGGAGTCGCGGCCCCAGACGACACTGCCGCTCGTCTCCGTCAGGATATCGGGCAGGTCCTCTCCCGTGTCCCAGCGCCGGACGCGCAGGGTGAAGTATTCCGAGCCGCGCAGGTCGGCGCTCCACGCCTCAAGCCGGTGGTCGGGCGAATGCCTTGTGCCGCCGAACTTGAAATAGTCCGATGACTTGGCCAGCGCGTCACCGTCGAGGATCGTCTGCATCTCGCCGCCGTCGCGCGGCGTGCGGCCGATCTGCTGGTGCTGTCCGCCTTCGCGGAACTTCCAGAGATAGGCGAAGGGCCCATCCGGCGTCGGCACGCCCGAATCGTCTTCCTTGATGCGACCGCGCATCTCCGCGACCAGCGCCTTCTGCAGCGCCTGCGTCGGCCCGAGCTTCTCCTCGGCATAGGCGTTCTCGGCCTCGACATAGGCGCGGATCTCGGGATCGAGCAGGGACGGATCGCGCAGCACCTCCTGCCACTTCTCGTCCTTCAGCCACGCATAGTCGTCGGCGATCGTGACGCGGTGCAGGGTGCGCCGCGACGGGTGTCGCGGCGCGATCGGTGGCTTCATGAGGAGCTCGCAGAAGTTAGTAGTTGCCGGCCTTCGCAGGCGCCTTGGCCGGCGCCGCGGGCTTGTCGCCCAGCAGGCCGCGCATCTCGGCGCCCTTGGTGTCCCACCAGTCGGCGAGGATGCGGACGTCCCAGCCGATGCAGAAATGCTTCACGCCCATGTCGAGATACTTGGCGGCCTGGCTGGGATCGCGCAGCTCGACGCGGGGATGCAGGCCCTTCTTCAGCGCCGTCTCGATCGTCTTCTTCTCGGCCGCCACCACGTCGGGGTGGTTCGCCTGGCCGGTCAGGCCGATGCTCATGGAAAAGTCCGAGGCGCCGAACTGCACCATGTCGAGGCCCGGTACGTCGAGGATGGCGTCGAGATCGTCCACGCAGGACTTCTTCTCCACCATGATGGCGATCACGACTTCGTTCAGCGCATCGACATAGGCGGGCGAGCCGCCGGTGCGGACCGTGCCGACGTCGCGCCGCATCCCGACGCCGAGGCGCCCGCGGCCGCGCGCGCCCTGGGCCATCGTCGTTTCGGCGCGGACCGCGTCGACCGCGGCCTTGGCGTCCTCGACCGAGCGGATGTCAGCGAACAGAACGCTCTGGAAGCCCGAGCCGATCGCCCGCATGGCCTGGTGCGTATACTGGGTCTGCTCGATCTTGATCATGCCCGACATGCCCATCAGCTCGAACGAGCGGCCGAGATTGTCGAGGTCGTGCATGGTGAAGGGCGCGTACTCGGCGGTGAATTCCACATAGTCGTACTGCTTGGAATGGCCGATGAGCTCGACCAGCGTCGGCCAGGCCGACAGGATGTGCGTGCCGAGTGTCGGCTTGCCTTCGTTCAGGCGTTCGCGAAGCGGATTGCGGCTCATCTTGTTCCCCCAGGGTCGTCGTTCGGGCTAGTGTGGCACCTTGTGCAGGGGGAGTTCCATGTTTCCGACACGAGATAGACTGACAATCTGCTTCGCGCATGCGGCATACCAGATGAAGGCCCGGTTCGACGCCCGGAATACGGGCATCAACAGCTTTCAGGTCCGCAGCTACGACGAGTTCGTGCAGCGGGTCGGCGAGGCCGATGTCGTCTCGGTCTCCGGCATGTGGAAGAACGACATCATTCCCCACGCCACGAAGCTCAAGTTCGTCCAGTCCATCAGCTCCGGCATGGACCAGTATTCCAAGGAATTGCTGGGCGCCAAGGGCATCCGCCTGGCGAGTGCGGCCGGCGTCAATGCCCGCGCCGTGGCCGAACATGCGCTTGCGCTGATCCTCGCCGTCTTCCGGCGGATTCCGGAGGCGCGCGACAACCAGCACAAGAAGGTCTGGCGCGGCATGCTGGGCGATCTCACCCAGCGCGAGGACGAGCTGGGCGGCAAGACGCTGCTGGTCGTCGGCATGGGCCGCATCGGCAGCCATCTCGCCAAGCTCGCCAAGGCCTTCGACATGAAGGTGATCGGCATCCGGCGCGACCCGAAGGCGGGCGCCAACGGCGCCGACGAGATCCATGGCATGGACGATCTGGTGAAGCTGATCCCGCAGGCCGACATCGTGGCGCTGACCTGCGCGCTGACACCCGAGACGACCGGCCTGATGAGCGCGGCGGCCTTCGCCGCGATGAAGCCCTCGTCGGTCTTCGTGAACGTCGCGCGCGGCAAGGTCGCCGACGAAGCGGCGCTCATCGCCACGATGGAAGGCAACAAGATCTGGGCGGCGGCGCTCGACGTCACCGCGGAGGAACCGCTGCCGGCGGCATCGCCACTGTGGACGTTGCCCAATGTCTTCGTCACCCCGCACACGGCAGGCGAGACACGCGCCTACGAAGACAACGTCATCGACATCCTGATCGAGAACCTCGACCGCCTGTGGCGGGGCGAGGCGACGCTCCGCAACCAGGTTCTCTAGGCCGCGGCCTCTGAAGGACGACTACTTCTTGTCGTCCTTCTTGGTGTCGTTGTCGTTGTCGTTGCGCTGAGGCTGCTGTTGCGGCTCGGCGCGCGGCTGGGGTGCCGGAGCGGGGGCTGCCTGACGCGGCGCTTCCTGGCTGGGCGCCGCCTCAGGCTTCGGCGCAGGCTGCGGAGCAGCATGGCGGGGCTCCTCCTGGCGCGGCTGCGGAGTTGAGGCAGGCGGCTGCTGCTGAGCAGGCTTCGCCTGTTTTGGCTCGTCCCGCTTCGGCTGCGGCGCGGCGTTCGGCTTCTGCTGATCCGGAGTAGCCTGCTTGCGCTCGTCCTGACGCGATTGCGGCTCGGCCGGTTTCTCCGAGGAAGGGGCCACCTGCTTCGGCTCGTCCCGCTTCGTGTCATCGCGCTTCGCCGGCGATGGGTCGGGAGAGGCAATGGCGGACTTGGGGGACGCGGGCGCGGCCTCCTTCTGCGGCGGAGCGGCCGACTTGCCGGATTCCGGCGAGGCCGGCTCCGGCTTTCCAGGTTCCTGCTTGGCCTGTTCTGGCGCCGCCTTATCCGTCTCCTTGAGTGCCGGCGGAGCCGCCCCCTGACGCGGCTGCAGAGGCGGCGTGGCGGGCTTGGCGGTCCTGGGGCCAGCCTTGTCGCCGGTCGTCGCCGTGGCCTTGCTGTCGGTAGAGGCGGTCTTGGGGCCCGGCGCGGCGGCCTTCTTCCTGTCGTTTTCGGCAGCCTTGGGCCTGGCGAGGGTCTGCATGTCCCCCACGGCGGTCTTGGAGTCCGCGACGTCTCCTGCCTTGGCCCTTGCTTGTGCCTGGCCCTTCGCGTCGGGCGACAACTTGTCGTCCGCCGGCTTCGCGGCTGTCTTGGCATCGGCCACGGCGGCGATGGACGCGGTCGGGGAGGGTGGCGCGGATACGGGCGCTACGGCGGCCTTCGCCATCTGGTCGGCCGTGACCTTCAGGGCGGCGCGCTGGACCGGCTGCGATCGCACGAAGGCCTGCGAGGGCACGACGGTTGCGAAACGCTGGTTGGCCAGGACGGAGTTCTGGCCCGCCACGAAGACCTCGCGGCGTTGGGCGCGCTGCCAGCGATCCTCCAGATCGCGGTCCTGAATACGCGCCGCGCGGTTGATGCGCTGATAATAGTCGCGATTGGTGGAATAGGGCGGGACATAGGCTTCGCGCGGTCCCAGCGGGAACCATCCGACCGGCCCGCTATCGCGGCCCTGGTTGCCGAGCTGCGCCGCCAGCTCGAGGCCGCCCACGAAGGCGACCAGCGCCGGCGCATAGACCGGCCGTTGCTCGCGCTGCGGCGGGACCCAGACCCAGCGGTTGTTGCTGTTGGCCCAGCGCCCGTAGTGATAGGGCGCGAAACCCCAGGGCTGCTCGTCGATCCACGTCCAGCCCCACGGCTTCACATAGGACCAGTGGCCGGTGCGATACGGGGCCCAGCCGGCGGGCGTCGAACGAGGCACCCAGACCTGGCCGTAGCTGCCGTCATTTATCCAGTTGCCGTAGCCGTTGAGGTCCTCGTAGCCGGTCATGCCGACGGGCAGATACTCAGGCTGCCGATCGTAGACGACCTGCCGGTCGCGGGCAGCCCAGGAGGCGGCAGGGGCCGGTGGGGCGGCGCGCACGGTCTTGAGCTGCATCGAAGTGCCGTCGCCGTAGACTTCGCCGACTTCACCGGGCCGCACGGCCAGCGTCTGGCCGTCCAGGCCCTGGATCTGCGCCGCGCCGGCACGCACGCCGAGGCGCGTCGGATCCTGCTGTGAGCCGGCCTCGACATAATAGTCGCCCCGCTGCTGGAGTGTGATCGTGCCTCGCGGGGTCACGATCTCGTAGGGCTGCGTGGCGTCCATCTGGGTGTTCGTCTTCACGTCGACCCGGCCTTGCGCCAGCTTCAGACGCACCTCAGTGTCGTCGATCTGCGACATATCGAGTTCGGTCGAGCCGTCCATGCGGATGCGCGTGCCGGCAAGCGACACTTCGCTGCGTGAATTGGGCTCAGTCCAGAGCGCGTCGCCGGTCGTCAGGGGCGTGTTGACGACGGCCTTCGTCCAGCCGTTGTCCTCGTCATCGTGGAAGGAGACGGTGCCCTCCACGAAGGCAAGACGGCCCACGCGGCCCGGCGGGTCGTTCTGCGTCTGTGCGAAGACGGTGCAGGTGACCAGGGAAGCCCCGACGAAACCTGCCAGAAGCTTCTTCGTCGTGCGTCCAAACACTTCGCCCATACGAGACCTCCTGCTAGGTTGGGTCTCGTGAACGCCCAGCCGATATCCCGGTTGCGCGCCTCGACAGAAACACTGGGGGAGAGAAGATGAGCGTCGCCGACCCGCACCGCGTCGTCCTGACCGGCGAGAACCCGTTCCTTCGCCTCAGCGAAAAGGACGGCGATCCCAATTCGACCGATGCCAGCTACTGGCGGATCCTGTTCTGCCCGGCCGGCCCGGGGCACGTGCTCTACCTGAAGAGCGAGCTGACGCACGGCCACTGGCGGATTTACTCCGACAACATCGCGATGGCGCGCTGGCTGCAGCAGACCGTCCAGGGGATGCTCAATCCCGAGCTGAAGGATCTGTCGATTCCTGTCATCGACGCCGACTTCAGCAAGTCCGGCGACCCGCGCTACTTCTGGACCGAATATGTGTCGTCGCCCGAGGCGGAGATCGCGCTCACCTGGCACGATATCGGCGATCCGCTCCTGATTCACACCGAGCCCAACAAGGAGCCGAACCCGCGCCCCTACGGTGTCTGCACCGTGCTGGTCCCGGCGCTCTCCGGCCGCCTGACGCTGAACGGCCAGCAGGCCCGCGGCAAGCCGTGGCCGCGCGAACGCGAAGGCCGCCCCTTCAGCACCTCGGCCCTGGCGTTCTCCGAAAGCTGGACGGAACAGCGGTAGAGTCCTTCAAGGACGTTCCTCCTTCCAGTATCAACCTCATGCTGAGGAGCGCTCCGCAGGAGCGCGTCTCGAAGCATGGGCACGAGCACCACGCCTGTTGCCCATCCTTCGAGACGGCCCTTCGGGCCTCCTCAGGATGAGGTCTTGTGGTCTGAAAGAACTAACGCCTCCGGCGCGAAGCCGTAGGCCTTGGCGAGTTCGGTGTAGCTGTCGCGGCGGACCTGCTCGTCGTGGGTCCAGGTGACGACGGCCATCTCGTCGACGCCGACACGGTCCTTCAATTCGGTGATGCGGGCCGCAACCTCGGGGCCGGTGCCGACGAAGGAGTCCTTGCGGAACTGTTCCATCTTCGCCGCTTCATAGGCGGTGAGCGGCGCCTGAGCGGCCTCGTCAGGCGGCAGCAGCGGCCCCAGGATGTTCTTGTCGCGGTTGATGCGGCTCAGTGCCCGCGACGTGAAGTGATATTGCGCCTTCTCCATCGTCTCGGCGGCCAGCGCCCAGACGCAGAGGGCGGAATGCGGCTCGGGATGGCGCGCGCTCGGACGATAGGTCCGCTTGTAGAGGTCGATGGCGCGCTCGCCGCCGGCGCCGTCGCTGAAGAACCAAGCGTAGCAATAGGGCAGGCCGAACAGCGCCGCGACCTGCGCGCCGTAATCGGAGCTGCCGAGGATCCAGACCTCGGGCGCGGTCGGGCTCTGGGGAAAGGCCTTCACCGTTCCGAAGGGATGGCGCTCGATCAACGGTTCGTTGTTCACCCAGGCGATCAGGTCGCGCACATCGGCGGGGAAGTGCTCGGGCCGTTCGTTGGCCGCGGGATTGAGCGCGAAGGCGGTGCGGCCGTCGGATCCCGGCGCACGGCCGAGGCCCATGTCGATGCGCCCCGGCGCCAGTGCCTCGAGCACGCGGAAGACCTCGGCGACTTTGAACGGCGAATAATGCGGCAGCATGATGCCGGCGCTGCCGATGCGGATGCGCTCCGTCGTGGCGGCGATCGCCGCCATCACGATCTCGGGCGCGGTCCCGACGATGGTCGGGTGATTGTGGTGCTCCGACACCCAGAAGCGCTCGTAGCCCAGCGCCTCGCAGTGCTTGGCGAGCGACACGGTGTTTCGGATGGACTGGTCCTGCGGCCGACCGGAGACGGCGATCGACTGGTCGAGGACGGAAAGGCGGAAGGGACGCGACATGGGAGTGAGATGGGCCCTTTGGGTCACTCCGGCAAGGTCGCGATCATATAGAGCGTCTGCAGTTGCTGCGTCGGCCGCGCGTTCTTGCCGAACACGTCGCCGAAGATCGTGGCGATCTGTCCCGACCGGTAGATGTGGCTGAGCGCCCGGTCGACCGCGAGCCGGAACGGGCCTTCGCCGAGCTTGATGGCCAGCGCGAAGGGCTCGAGGCTGAGATAGGTGTTGGCCAGCAGGATCCGGGCGGCATCCTTGTGGTCCTTGATCATCGCCGTGAGCATCGCGCCGCCGGCGAAGTAGGCGGAGATCTCGCCCTTCTCCAGCGCCGTCATACCCGCGCTGAATTCGGTGAAGGGGACGATGGTGGCGTTGACGTGAATGGAGGCCAACGCCTTGCGCAGCTCCTCCTCGGTCAGCGTGCCGGCAACCGCGCCGACCTTCTTGCCGGCGAGTTCCTGCAGGTCGCGCGGGCCATCGTTGCGGATGGCGAAGCTCGTACCGTCGACGAAGGTTGTGATGGAGAAGTCGACCACGGCGCGGCGGTCGAGCGTCTCGGTGAGCGAATCGCAGAGCAGGTCGATCTTGCCCTGCTTGATCATGTCGAGCCGGTTTTCGGTGGTGACCGGCACGAACTCGACCTTGAGGCCAGGCAGCTTGAGTTGCCGCGCAATGTCGCTGGCCACGGCCTCGCAGAGCTGGACCATGAACCCGGCAGGCTGGCCGTTCGGTCCCTTGTAGGCGAAGGGAGGGGCGTTCTCGCGGAAGCCGCCGCGGATCACGCCGTTCTTGGCGACATCGTCCAGCGTACCCGCCCAGGCGCCACCGGCGGCCAGGAGGCTCAGGGTCAACGGTGCAAGACCCTTCAGGAATCGCTTCATCTCGTCCCTCTTCGAATGACGGCGAAACAATCCGATATTCGGCACGTTGTGGCCACTGGAAATCCAGAGGATGCCGACGCAATGGCCCGTTCCAAGATGTCTGCTCCTGTCTCCCGTGTCGTGGGTATCGACCACATCTCCATCCGGGTCAGGGACTATGAGAAATCGAAGGCCTTCTATGGTGGGCTGTTCGCGTTCCTGGGCTTCGAAATCTCGGACGAGTATCCGTCGACCATCGGTTGGACCAATGGCAAGACGCGCTACTGGATTGCGTCGGCCGAGGGGCGAAAGACCTATCGCATCGGCGATGTCGGCTTCCATCATTATGCATTCCAGCTGCGCAGCCGGCGCGACGTCGACGCGCTGCAGGGCTACCTGGAAGAGCAGGGTGTGCGCATCGTTGATGCGGCGGCCGAGTACTACGAGGATTACTACGCCGTCTTCTTCCTCGATCCGGACGGACTGAAGCTCGAAGGAATGAAGTACGGCGAGCTGACCGCGAAGCGAAAGCGCAAACCCTCCAAGAAGAAGGGCTAGGAGCGGGTCGTTCTGCTTGTAGCGCCGCGTCCTGCGGGCCAAACTCCCGCCCTCAAAATCCGGAGAAAGCCCATGGATACCGTGACCCCCACCAAGCTGTCGCCCGCATCGGGCACCTACCAGCCCAAGGGCCAGCTGATCGGCGGCAAGTGGATCGGCAGCGTGTCCGGCAAGGTCATCACGATCGAGAACCCCGGCAAGAAGACGTCGATCGCCCAGGTGCCGCACGCCGGCGCCGCGGACGTCGAGCTGGCCGTGACCGCCGCCGAGAAGGCGTTTCCGTCCTGGAAGAACGTCGTACCGCGCGAGCGCGGCAAGCTCCTGCTCAAGATCGCCGAGGCGATGGAAGCGCGCGTCGAGGAGATGGCGCGCACGATCGCCATGGAGACCGGTAACGCGCTGCGCACCCAGGCGCGGGGCGAGGCCAAGCTGGCTGCCGACATCTTCCGCTATTTCGGTGGCCTCGCGTCGGAGCTGAAGGGCGAGACCGTGCCGCTGGGCGAGAGCGTGCTGTCCTACACGCGCCGCGAGCCGCTCGGTATCGTGGGGGCCATCATCCCGTGGAACGCGCCGGTCATGCTGGGTGCCCTCAAGATCGCGCCCGCGCTCTGCGCCGGCAACGTGCTGGTGATGAAGGCGGCCGAGGACGCGCCGCTCGCGGTGCTGATGATGGCGGACATCACGAACGAGTTCGTGCCGCCCGGCGTGCTGAACGTGATTACCGGCTACGGGGAGGAATGCGGCGGCGCGCTCGCCAACCATCCGAAGATCCGCAAGCTCTCCTTCACCGGCTCGACCGAGGTCGGCAAGGTGATCATGCGCGCCGCCGCCGAGCGCATCGTGCCGGTGTCGCTCGAACTGGGTGGCAAGAGCCCCTCGATCGTCTACCCTGATGCCGACGAGGATTGGGCGGTCGACGGCATCATCAATGCCATGCGCTTCACGCGCCAGAGCCAGAGCTGTACCGCCGGCTCGCGCATGTTCCTGCATGAAGACATCTTCGACAGCTTCCTCGCGAAGCTCGAGAAGAAGGTCACGGCGCTCAAGATCGGCGATCCGCTCGACGAGGCGAGCGACATCGGCTCGATCATCAACAACAAGCAGTACACCAAGGTCTGCAAGTACGTGCAGGACGGGCTCGACCGCTCCGACGCCAAGCTGGTGTTCGGTGGCCTGCCACCCAAGACCGGCCCGTTGAGCGAGGGCTACTTCACCATGCCGACCGTGTTCGCCGACCGCTCCAATGATTGGCGCTTGGCGCGTGAGGAGATCTTCGGGCCGGTGCTGGTGGCGATCCGCTGGAGCGACGAGGCCGAAGCGATCCGCATGGCCAACGAGAGTCACTACGGCCTCGCGGCCTATGTCTGGACGCACGATATCGGCAAGGGCCTGCGCGCCGCGCATGCGATCGAATCGGGCTGGGTGCAGGTCAACCAGGGCGGCGGCCAGACGCCCGGCATGTCGTACGGCGGCTACAAGCAGAGCGGTCTCGGCCGCGAATTCTCGCTCGAGGGCATGCTCGACAGCTTCACGCAGCGCAAGAGCGTGACGGTGAACCTCGCGGTCTGAGGGTTTGAGTAAAGGTCCCTTGCTGCGCTCGGGATGACAATTTTGTTGTGATTGGCGCACCGCGCCAATTCCTCCAACGTTGTCATCCCGAGCGTTAGCGAGGGACCTTTCTCTTATGTGGGCACGCGCATGTGAAAGTCGGTCGCGCCCTGATAGGCGTGACCGATCCGGTAGAGCATCGCTTCGTCGAACGGCCGGCCGACCAGCTGCAGGCCGATCGGCGCGCCGTTCGTGTCGAAGCCGCACGGCACCGACAGCGCAGGGATGCCCAGCGTATTGAACGGCCGGGTGAGGCCGGTGAAGCCCGCCACCATCTTCAGCACCGCCGGACCGCCCTTGGTCTCGGTGTCCGTCTCCTCGATGGTGGGCAGCGGGAAGGGGATCGCCGGCAGCAATACGGCATCGACGCCTTCCATTGCCGTCGCCAGGAACTCCTTCACGAAGTGGGCGCGCAGCCGCAGTGCGTCGATGTACTGGGTGGCCGGGATGAAGAAGCCCGCCTCCATGCGCGTGCGCACCTGGTTGGCATAGAGTTCGGGCGTCTTCTCCATCCATGGCCGGTGCATGGCGGCGGCCTCGCATTTCACCATCACCTCGGCGGCGCGATAGAGCGCCGTGAAGTCGGGCAGGGTGACAGTCGAGACCTTCGCGCCGAGACGGCCGAGCGCGTCGGCGGCCGCCTGCACGGCGGCGCCGATCTGCGCATCCAGCGGCGCCGGTCCATCCATCGGCAAAGCAAGGCCGATGTGCAGGCCCGCGACGCCGCCGTCGAGCAGCGCTTCGTAGTCGGGCACGGGTTTGTCGCTGGTCGTGGAATCGTCGGGATCGTGGCCGGCGATCACCGAGAGCATGCGGGCATTGTCGCGCACGGTGCGGGTCAGCGGGCCGACATGGTCGAGGCTCCAGGAGCGTGCGACGGCGCCGGCGCGGCTGACGCGGCCGTAGGTCGCCTTCATGCCGACCACGCCGCAGGCTGCGGCGGGAAGGCGGATCGAGCCCCCGGTGTCCGAGCCCAGCGCGCCATAGACCATGCGCGCAGCCACCGAGGCGCCCGAGCCGCTCGAGCTGCCGCCGGTGACGCGGTCCTGGTCCCACGGATTGCGGCAATGGCCGTGATGCACGTTGTGGCCCGTCGGGCCGGCGGCAAACTCCGCCATGTTGAGGAAGCCCAGCTCGACCACGCCCGCGGCATCGAGCTTGTCCAGCACCGTCGCCGTCACCGGCGCCACCCAGTCGCGGCGGATCTCACTGCCGCCGGTCGAGACCTCGCCCTTGCGGTAGTACATGTCCTTGTGCGCCATCGGCACGCCATGCAGCGGACCGCGACGCCTGCCGGCGGCGAGTTCGGCATCCATCGCCTTCGCCTGCGCCAGTGCCTTTTCCCGGTAGACGCGCAGGAAGGCGTTGGTGCGCGGTTGCCAGGCTTCGATGCGGGCCAGGCAGGCTTCGGTCGCTTCAACCGAGGTGATGCGCCGCGCCGCAATCGCGTCGGCGATCGCCGTTAGATCATAGAGCGCGAGATCTTCGTTCTTCACGAGCGGGCTTCCTTCGCCATGATGCTGGCGAAGGCCGCCGGATCGTCGTCGAAGGTGAGCCGCTGGGCGGCCGCCTTGCGCACGGCCTCGTTCAGGATCTCGACCTCGGCCGCCAGCTCGGCCAGTCGCTTCTCGTCGTACTTCATGCCCTGCAGCCCCGCGGCGATGCCGGCGGCCGTCTTCGTCTTCTCGTCCATTGCCTACTCCTCAGAGCCGGAGCCGCCGCGCCTCCATGCGCGCACGATCCTCGGGCGGGAACGTCATGATCTTGCGGACCTTCTGATCGAACTTCATGCCGACAGCCTCGGCGCAAGCAGCAAGCGTGCCGGTCTCCGCCTCGAACAGGAAATGCGTGAAGGTGATGGTCTTGTCGGTAAAGGTGGCGAGCCCGCTCATCACCACGGCGAGGTCGCCGGCCTGCAGCGGGCGGCGATAGTGGTTCAGCATCTCGACCACGACAGACCCTTCCTGCCGTTCCTGCATCGCGGCGCGGTCGAAGCCGAGATGGTTCCACAGGACCGGCGCGCCGTCGGAATAGCGGCCGAAATGATGGCGCGGCAGGAAGTCGCCGCGCTCGTCGCATTCGTCGGGCGTGATCTGCGTGCGGCCGACTTCGATCAGGCCGACCGACGCCGCTTGGGAGAGATGCAGGTCGGGCAGGGAAAGCTTGCCGACGCTGCGTGGCCGGGCCGTCTCGGGCAAGGCGACGCGGGCCGCTTCGGCCCGTGCGCGGAAATCGGCGGTCCAGGCCCTGTCGCAGACGATGCGGCGGCGAATGGTGGCGGCGACCTCGTTCTTCGCCGGGTTGCGCACCTCGTGATAGGCGACGAGGT